>JBJSXZ010000127.1:0-4869 GCA_046086645.1 Candidatus Limnocylindrus sp. | reverse complement strand
CCAGGAGCCGTCAAGTACTCCCCTCCCAGTGCTACTGTCTGCGTATGCTGTTTTATGAGTTGCGCGAGGCGGACGACGATTTTGGCATTGGGATCACCCTTGCGCATGAGGAGCATTTCTCGCCTGCGGAGTTCCTTGAGGCGGTCGAGGCGGCACGCACGCGTGTCGCGAACGCATACGAAGAGGAGACCCTAATCGAAGCCATCGCAGCGGAGCTCGAGCGCACACACGGCTTCATCGCTGCGCTTGACCACGCCATCGCAGCAGCAGTCATCGTTACTGGTGAAGAGTCGCCATCCGAACTAGTCGCTGGAGGCCACGAAGAGGCCGAGCAGCCAGGAGAATATGATCTCGACCTTCTTGATGCGGAAGACCTCCTCGCTGGACGTACCCCCCGCCGCACCCGCACGGCAATCGTTGACCTCGACGGTGGCGAGGTGCCCGAGCATTAGCCGCCTCTCACGGCGCTATCCTCTGCCGTATGTCCGGCACACTGAATAGCCCAGTACTTATCGTCTGCGCCCTGCCCCAAGAGCGTACTGCGATCGAGGCGCTTGCGACGGGCATTGAGGAGGTCTCCCTCCCCGGCCTCGCGCTGGGCGCGCTCTTACGCGGGAACATCGATGGCACTCCGGTCGCGCTGCTCAATTGCGGCGTCGGCAAGGTTGCAGCAGCAGTTGCGACGAGTGCCGCTATGGCCATAGAGCCGCGCTGCGTGATCTCGGTTGGCTCTGCTGGCGCATTAACACACGAGTTCAAGGTGGGCGATGTCGTCGTTGCAGGCGAGGTGCTGCAACATGACTTTGCCGCCGCGGAGGCTGGTGGCTTTCGCCTGTTCGGCTATGGCGCAGAAACCCCATCGGCCGGAGATCCGCACATCCGCACCAGTACAGCACTAATAGATTCGGCTATCGCCGCAGCATTAACCACCGCACACGCGCGCAACATTTCGCTCTCGCGCGGCGTCATTGCAACGGGCGATTGTTTCGTCAACGACGCGGCAACGCGAGATGCAATTGCCGCGCGCACAGGCGCAGACCTGGTTGAAATGGAGGGGGCAGCAATCGCCTATACGGCAGCACGCTGGGCAGTTCCGTGGCTCGTGATTCGAAGCGTGAGCGATGCTGGAGATAGCGCCGCCGCAGTCTCATTCTGGGAGTATCTCGAGCTCGCCTCAGCAAACGCAGCAGCGGTCGTCCGTGCGATCCTCCCAGTACTCCCAGATCGCTAGCTTTGCGCTGGCACCTTGTACTGCTCAACAGTCTCAACGGCGCGCTCACTGCCGAAGAGGCTCACGGCTAACTGACGGAATTGCACCGTATCGCCCGTCGTCAACAATCGATGCGTTGGAGCTATTGAAGCACGCTCTGGCGCCGCATGTCCTGCATAGCCTGCATCTGCTGCAGTGCCACGCGATGAGCCAGGTGACTCCAACTGATTCACAGCAAGCACCTCGCGAAGCGTCCCAGCTGCAGCCGTAGCCGAATCAACAATCGCCACCGTGTCGCCGAAGCATGATGCGAACACCTCGCGGGCATACGGGAAGTGGGTACATCCGAGGAGGAGCGTATCGACACGCTGCGCCACCGTGATGCTCGTCAACGGAAGGAGCACCTGCGCAACCGCGCTCCTCAGGGCGGCCGAGCCGTGCTCGCCCTGCTCAATCAGCGGAACGAGCTCTGAGGCAGCGACCTGCACGATCTGGAGCGCAGGGTTCTCATCTTTAAGTGCTGTGAAATACGCGCCAGACCGCACGGTTGCGGCAGTGGCGAGCACACCGATCCGCCCGTTCCGCGTTGAGAGTGCTGCAGCGGCGGCACCGGGTCGAATCACCCCAATGAATGGCGTTTCTGGATAACGCGTCCGCAGCGTAGGAAGTGCGACTGCTGTTGCCGTATTGCAGGCGATCACGATCGCCTTCACTCCTTCACGGATCAGCACCTCTGCAAGTTCGCTTGCGAAGTGCACCACCTCTTCGTCACTGCGGGTGCCATACGGATGGCGCGCCGAATCTCCGAGGTAGATCGTTGACTCACCTGGAAGGCGGAGCTGCGCCTCACGCAAGACCGTAAGCCCTCCAACGCCTGAGTCGAAGAACCCGATCGGGCGCGTGTCAGCCACGGTGTGACCGTAACAGCCAGCGCATGCGGCTGCTGCCGCGTTGCTCAACGAGTGCAAGACCGACGGCTGCGGCTGCCGCCTCTACTTCGGCCGGTTGCCAGGCACGGATCGGCACGGGAGCCCTCTCTTCGAGGGTCACGCCATCAATGCGGTGGCGAATCTGCAGCAAAGCAACGGAGGGGCGCCCCTCAGGGTCAGCGAGTAGGCGACTTTCACGATCGATCCGCCGTCCCGCAGCATCGTGCCACGTGATGTCACTCCCCCACTCTGGATCTCCGATCGCTTCGGCGAGGAGCTGTGCATCGATTCTGGTCGCATCCAGTCCGAGGTGACCATCAACACGGAGCCATGCAGCCGCCGTAGCGAAGAGATCATGGAGATCAGCCTCTGTGAGCAAGAGCGGCAAGAGGTCGCCACCAGCAATGATCAGCCCTGCGCGTGGGACACTGGAGTCGGCTGGACGCCACGTTCGCAGGTCATCCTCGATGAGGCGAGCGCCCGGCAATCGCTCGCGCGCAAGGTGGAGCGCATGCGGATCTGAATCGATACCAATGAGTAGACGGTTCGGTTCATCGAAGAGGGCGAGGAGGCGCCCTCCACCGCAACCGAGTTCGCCAACTGGTCCGTTGAATATGCCGTTGAGGCTCTGCCAAAAGGCACGGTCATCATCGGCCCCGGCAGTAAGATCCCCCTCGTCGAGGAGGAGCGCCAGCTCGGTCGCGGCTTCGATCAGCGTTGCCCTTTCCAGCGAATCGTCTCTCCTGCCGCCTTGCGCTTCGCGAGAGAGCTAATCACCTCGAGTGCGGCCCTGTTGGCAATCATCGCCGTGGACTCCGCCCAGTCGTATGGCGGGGAGACCTCGACGATATCCATCCCGGCAATTGGAACCTTCTGCGCGATCTGTCGCAACGCGCGTAGGAGCTCCCGTGTGAGCATGCCGCCCGGCTCTGGCGTTCCCGTTCCAGGGGCCAACCCAGGATCGACGACATCGATGTCGAGGCTGATCCAGATTGCATCGGGACCATCGAGCGCTTCAGCGATCGCATCCGCAACAACGGCCTCAGAACCTCGCTCCTCGATCTCGGTCATGAAGTGGCTCTGCATGCCTTGTGCTCGCATCCAGGCAAGCGTCGGCTCATCCGGAAAGTATCCGCGGAGGCCAACCTGCACGAAATTCTTGCCGAGTACTGCGCCAGATTCGATCAGCCGGCGCATCGGTGCTCCATGGCTATGGAGTGATCCGTAGCCATCCATCGCGGTATCGGCATGGGCATCAAAGTGCACGATCCCGATACGTTGCGGCCAACGCATCTCGGCTACGGCGGTTGCATTGGGCCATGTGATTGAGTGGTCTCCCCCAAGCACGATCGGAATCGCACCAGTCTCTGCCACCTCACGAACTTTGCGATAGATCTCACCATGCCCGTGCTGAAGGCGGCCTGGGTAGACCTGCGCATCTCCCGCATCAACAGCGCGGAGGACCTCAAATGGTGCGGCGCCGACTTGGAGCGAATGCAGCACGCCCGTCTGATACTGCGCTTCGCGGATGGCCCGTGGACCGAATCGTGTCCCTGGTCGATGCGTTACCGCGTCATCGAACGGGGCGCCAATAATCGCAATATCTGCCTCGCGCCGATGGATCTCAGCGGGATCCTCAACCCACGGGAGTTGGCAGAAAGAAACGGGGCCCACGTACGAGGGGCGGTCGAGCGGTGAGCGATTCTCTTGAGGTCCGCCCCATCCAAGTTCAGCGATTGCAGCGGCAAATGGCGCTATGGACCGGCTCATACATCACCTTGGTTCATTGCGTCGCCGGTTCGAGCCAACGTCCAGCAGGGCGCACCTGAATGCTACACCGAATGTATGTCCGCGCGGGTGAAGGCAGCCTCTACAGTGAAAGCAATGAGCGCGGCTACTGCAAGCCCGGTGGGGCCGCCAAGGCCGAACGTGCGAGCGAGGGAATATCCGCCGAGGAGGAGCCCGAGCAGGAGCCCACGCCGCACAGCACGCCGACGGCGCAGCTCGGCATGACCAGGCGTACGACGATGTGCTTCAACCAGCAGGAGTGGCGTGGTGACCGCGCTGACCGTTCCGCCGAGGAGCAGCGCGATGCATGCGCCAAGGAGAGGCTGCTCCAATGGATTCACGCTCAGCATGCCAACGACCGCTGCCGCTGCGCAGAGTGGTGCAATGATCCAGAGTCGCCGAATTAAACGCTGATCCTCAAACGGGATTCGCGGGGGTATCGGCACATGTGTCGAAGGCATTGGGCGGAGCGGCTGCACGGATCGACGCTCCTCATGGCCAGCGGCAAGCTCATCGAGCGTGAGCTGCTCCAGGTGCTCTGGATCACTGCCGCTCATGCTGGTCGTCCCGCTGGTGCCTTTGACGCCGGGCAAAGTTCGCGATACGAGCAGTAGGAGCATGTCATCAGTTCAGGCGTAGGCTCCATGTTGCCAGCGAGGATTCCGTTTGCTACCGCAAGAATCTGGCCATGTGCCTTCTCAATGCGCTTCGGCTCAACGGGAACGGTGGCGACGCGACTCGTGTCAAGGAAGCGCAGGCTCACTGCATCAGGGAGTCGCCCAGTTGTTGCGCGCCAGGCAAGTGCATAGAGCTGGAGCTGCAGCGCCTCCTTTGCGCGCTTAATGCCGTGCTCCTCATCATCACGACCGCCCGTCTTGTAATCGCTGATCTCGACCCAGTCATCCTCACCGAGTGGCAGCGTTGGGCGCACCAGGTCTCCAG
>JBJSXZ010000126.1:0-4785 GCA_046086645.1 Candidatus Limnocylindrus sp. | reverse complement strand
CCGACACCAGCTCCTAAGGCTGGCGCGTCTACCGTTTCGCCACTCGCCCCCGAACATCATCGTCGGACGAGGGCGATCCGTCCACCTCCTGCCCGCGAGGGGTGCCATCAATCAGTGCGTCGACGAGCGCACGACCCCCGCGAACTGCTGCTGCAGATGCGATCCCCTGGACGAACGCGCCAGCGGTGCTCTTCCGACCAGAGCTGCCCGTGTCACGCCCAAACCATCGAACCGCTAAGAGGATAAGGAGTCCGACGAGCCCAATGGCCCGAAATGGATGGTCACGCAGCTCACGGCCGAGTTCACCGCTTGGGCGAAGGCGGTGTCCAGCGGCGCGGGTGGCATCGACGGCTGTCGCTCGCTCACGCGCAACGGTTGCCATCTGTGCAGCGACCACGGGGCGAGATACGGCCAGCTCGCTGATGCGCTGCTCCAGCGTTCGTGCTGCTCGTTGCTCAGACATCCTGCTCGCTCCGATCACTGCGCAGCCGATCGGCCGCAGCTTTCAACGCATCCGCAATCTTTATGACCGCTCCCCGCGTTGCATCAACCGCTGCGCCGGCGCTGGCGAAGGCGCTTCCCATCTCTGTTGCAAGACCCTCCGCAGCTTCACCGCGAAGATCGTCGAGTGCCGCTGCAGTGGCGCGAAGCTCCGCCTCGCTTGCAAGTGGCCAGAAGCGATCGGTGAAGCGCTCCATGTCGAATGTCGCAAGGCCGATCAGCAGATCGACAAGCAGCGCGGTCAGCAGCAGCGTCAATCCAAGGGCGAGGGACGGTGCGAGCGCCGCATGAAGAACGACGTTCGCGAGCGTTGCCGCTCCACTCCCGATCACGAAGCCGAGCAGAAGTGAGCGCACTCGTCGACGCGCCTGAATGCGCAGCGTTGTCGAGGCGAGCCAGGCGGCAATCGTAAGGAGTACGAGCGTCATGTGTGCAGCGCCCCAGAGCATTGAACCGAAGATCTCACTCCCGATCACGAGAAAGAGCGCAATGAAGAGACTGAGCAACGCAGTGAGCAGGAGCCCGATAATGATCACGCCAGCGATGAGAGCCCCGATGAGATCACGTGTGATTGCGCCAAGCTCGGCCCGGAGTAGCGCCCAGTGCCCACCAAGCAGGGCGCGCAGCGCAACGATGAGTCGATTGATTTCGTCGCTAAACGTGCGCTTCGGTTCGCCGTCGGGTGCGTGGTTCATGCAACGGTGAGGGTTGGCGCCGACTCTTCGACGGCGCGAACCGCTAGACGTGCCGCAACCTTACCCGCAATCTCCTTCAGCGCTTGCGCAGCGGGACCCGGTTCGCGTTGTGCAACGGTGGGGATCCCTGCATCACCGCCCTGTCGTACGGCCAGCTCGAGTGGAATATGACCAAGGAGTTCAATGCCCTCCTCTTTCGCCAAGCGCTCTGCACCACCGCGCCCGAAAATCTCCGTGAGATCTCCGCAGTGTGGGCAGGCAAATGCTGACATGTTCTCCACGATGCCAATAATCGGTACGTTCATCCGACGGAACATGGCAAGCGCCTTGGTCACATCAGAGAGTGCAACGTCTTGCGGCGTTGTAACGAGCACGGTGCCTGCAATCGGCACCGCCTGCGCCAGGGTCAACTGGGCGTCTGATGTCCCTGGCGGAAGGTCGACAACGAGATAGTCGAGCTCACCCCATTCGACGTCGCGGAGGAACTGCTGAATTGCGCCACCGATCAGCGGGCCGCGCCAAACAATTGGCTGCCCCTCGGGAACGAAGAATTGAATCGAGATGAGCTTCACCCCGTGGCGTTCGATCGGGTCGATCTTCCCGCCAGCACTCGACTTCGGCGTGCCGGTAGCGCCGAGCATCTGCGGCAGGTTTGGACCGGTGATGTCAGCATCGAGCAACCCGACCCGCGCGCCAGATTGCGCAAGGGCAACAGCGAGGTTCACCGAGACGGTGCTCTTGCCAACGCCACCCTTCCCTGATGCCACTGCAACGATGTTGCGGATCCCAGGGAGGAGCTTCTCCGCTGTTGTCGACGCTGCACGGCGCACCTTCGCACCCCAGCGCAACTCAGCAACACCGACACCGATGGTGTCGAGGGCGCCGCGGATATCCCGCTCGATAACATCTTTTAGGGGGCAGGCCGGGGTGGTGAGCTCGATCATGAGGCTCGCGCGGTCGCCGTCGAGGGTAAGCTCCTTCACCATATCGAGCGTAACAATGTCTTTTCCGAGCTCTGGCTCTTGTACGCCCCGGAGCGCCTCGATAACGGCAGATTCGGTGATGCTCATGGCTCTCCTCCTCGTTCTTCACCGCCTGGTGCGCACGCGGGGCGCTCCCCTCCATTCTAACCCGCAACGGCGTTTGACCCCGCACCCCCGACGAGCATAGGCTTCACGCGTCCTCCTTTTTCGGGAGGCATGCGAGTAGGCCTATGGGGGTGACCACGCGGGTGCCAGACGTCGATGTTCGGCTCGTAGACGTAACGAAGCGCTTCGGAGACCAGGTGGCCGTTGACCGCATCACCCTTGACGTCAGCGATGGCGAGTTCTTCACCCTCCTCGGGCCCTCCGGGTGCGGCAAGACCACGACGCTCCGCATGATCGGTGGCTTTGAGCAGCCAACTAGCGGACTCATTGAACTGCAGGGCGTTGATGTCACCTTCCTCCCCGCATATCAGCGAGATGTGAACACCGTCTTCCAGAGCTATGCCCTCTTCCCGCACCTGAACATCTACGAGAATGTCGCGTTCGGTCTCCGGCGCAAAGGCGTCGAACGTGAGGAGCTGAAGAAGCGCGTCGCTGAAGCGCTCGAGCTCGTGCAGCTCATCGGCTACGAGAAGCGCGTCCCTGGTCAGTTGTCGGGCGGACAGGCGCAACGTGTTGCGCTGGCCCGCGCACTCGTCAATCGTCCCGCCGTCTTGCTGCTCGACGAGCCACTCGGTGCGCTCGACCTCAAGCTGCGCAAGCAGATGGGGATCGAGCTGAAGCGAATCCAGCGCGAGGTTGGCATCACCTTCATCTACGTCACCCACGACCAAGAGGAGGCGATGACGATGTCTGACCGCATCGCCGTTATGAATAAGGGTCGCTACGAGCAACTTGCCGGGCCAGAGACGCTGTACGAACGGCCAGCAACTCGCTTCGTTGCGGGCTTCGTCGGGGCGAGCAACCTGCTTGAAGGGAAGATTGGCAGCGATGGTGCCGATTGGACCGTGACGCTCGCATCTGGTGGCGTTATTCGCGCGCCAAAATCCCTCGGCGAGATTGGGTCTGGCGGCGCAATCGGCGTGCGCCCAGAGAAGCTCTCGCTCCTTGAGCCGGGCCAGCAGTCGAAGGGGAACACCCTCCAGGGGACTGTCGTCGACACCAGCTATCTCGGTGTCATCACGCAATACGTCGTGGAGGAGAAGGGTGGATTCCGCCTCTTGGTCAGCGAGCAGAATCTCGATCGCACGACGCGCAACGACACCTGGCGGCCAGGTGAACAGGTAACGCTCACGTGGAAACCAGAGAACGGCTTCGTCGTTGGCGACGCCGCAAGCGCATAAGTGCAAGGAGGAAGCATGAAGAAGCACCAGAACCTCGGTGAGCAGATGATGAATCGACGCACGCTCCTCAAGGCGGGGGCTCTCACTGGTGCCGCAGCCTTCTTGGCGGCTTGCGGAACATCCGGCACGTCAGCAGAGCCAACCGATCCAGGGGCTGAGACTTCGCCAAGCGCCGAGCTGAACTTTGCAAACTGGACCTACTACATCGATGTTGACGAAGGGGTCGACACCGCAACCGCAAGTACATCGGAGAGCCTGCGCCGCTTCAAGAAGAAGTACGGCACCACGGTGAAGTACCAAGAGGTACTCCTCGACAACGACGAGTTCTTCGGTTCAATCAAGGCGCCACTTGAGGCGTCACAGGATACGGGCTGGGATATCGTCACGCCGACAACCTGGATGGCAAAGAAGATCCTTGACCTCGGCTGGGCCGAAGAGTTCAACCTCGCCAACATGCCGAACTTTGTCGCAAATCTCGCCGATGAGTTCAAGGGGCGTGCCGCTGATCCGGAGAACAAGTTCCTTGCGCCATGGCAGTCGCTGATGACCGGACTTGGCGTGAATAGCAAGAAGACATCGCTCATCAGCACGGTGAATGGCCTCTGGGATCCTGCCCTGAAGGGGAAGGTCGTACTGTTGACGGAACTTCGTGACACCGTCGGCCTCGTGATGCTGGGAAACGGTGATGATCCATCGAGCCCGACACGAACCTCGTTCGATGCGGCAATCACCACCCTTGAAGCACAGATCGCATCGGGTCAGGTGCGCAAGCTTGCAGGACAGGGCTATACCGAGTTGCTGATTAGCAACTCCGCACTGGCCGCAATCGCCTGGTCGGGCGACGTGGGGATCATCCAGGCGGACAAGCCCGAGCTGAAGTTTGTCGTCCCTGACGAAGGGGGCATGTATGCAACCGACAACATGCTCATTCCGAAGGGGGCGAAGCACAAGTACACGGCTGAGCTCTGGATCGATTTCTACTATCAGCCAGAGATTGCCGCCATCGTTGAGGCGTATGTGCAATACATCTGCCCGGTGAAGGGGGCGGAGGCGGAGATCGCCAAGATCGATCCTGCGCTCGCGACGAACGAACTCATCTTCCCGACCGCGGCGACGAAGTCGCGGCTCAAGGTGTGGGGCGATGTGAGCGCTGAGGATCAGGCCTATTTCGACGAGCAGTTCAGTGCTGTCGTCGAGGGCGTAGGCGCCTAGTCACGTAGGACGCTGCGCACATGGGCACGCTCCGACGCTACCCGGCGC
>JBJSXZ010000125.1:0-7340 GCA_046086645.1 Candidatus Limnocylindrus sp. | reverse complement strand
GTGACCCCGCAGCGATCCTTGCACTAGCCCAACAAACACATGTCAACTTGGAGCAGCGACCGGTCCATCTTCTCGTCGGCGACCAAGAGTTCCAACCAGGAGAGCTTGAGTCAGCAGAAGTTGAGCGCGCGGTCCCGCGCGTTGCAGCACTGCCCGACGTTCGCGCTGCGCTGCGTGGCGTACAACGTTCCGCTGCTGAATTCGGGAATGCCGTCCTTGCGGGGAGGGACATTGGAACCGTCGTCCTACCAGAGGCAACATGGAAGTTTTTCCTTGACGCTAGTGCAGAATCGCGGGGGGAGCGTCGATCACGCCAGCGTGGCTATGCCCTTGGATCACCCGAGCATGCCTCAATCGTTGCTGACCTGAGCGCTCGCGACTTCGATGATCGCAACAGAATCGTTGCGCCCCTTGTTGCTGCGAGTGATGCACAAATCATCGTCACCGATCAAATGACATTGGACGAGGTCGTTGCAGAGATCGTCAGCGTCGTTCAAGGGAGATAGCGTGGACCGCCCGTCCCTTGGCATGCGTGCATCCGAAGCTTTCGGCGGGTGGTGCCTGCGGCGGCTCGCGAGTACTATCATCGTTGAGGGGCTCGAGCACATTCCGCAATCTGGCAGCGCGATCCTTGCGTCAAATCACATCTCGTGGGTTGATCCAGTCTTTCTCGCGTGCTGGCTTACCCCTGCGACTGGCCGACCGATCACCTGGATGGGGAAATCGGAGGCGATGGGCTGGCCGATCGTCGGCACCTTCTTGCGCGTCAATGGAGTGTTCGGCGTGAAGCGTGGTCAGGCCGACCTGGAAGCCTTCCGCCTCGCGGAGGCGGCGCTACGCTCTGGTGGGCTGCTTGGAATCTATCCCGAGGGGACACGCTCGAAGAATGGGCGCATCAACCGCTTTCACGATGGTGCCGGGTTGCTGGCGATTCGCTCAGGTGCTCCGCTCATTCCTGTCGCGGTAAGCGGGACGGAGCGCCTCTGGGCTCCTGGAGCGATCCTCCCTCGCCGTGTGCAATCTATCAAGCTCGTCATTGGCAAGCCGCTCCAGTTGAGCGCCAAACCTGGTGAACGACTGACGCCCGTGGTTGTGACCGCACGCCTCCACGAGGCAGTAAACGCCCTTCTCCCAGACTCCCACCGAGCCTAGGCGCCAAGTGGGGGATAATCCCCCCATGGGTACCGTCGAAAAGATCGTGATCGCTCGCCGCACCGGAGTTTGCTATGGGGTACGTGAGGCAATCGACAAGGCAAAGTCGGCGCGAGCCGAAGGCAAGAGAACACATACCCTCGGGCATGTTGTGCACAATGAAGGGCTCATCGCTGACCTTCGGGAGCGCGGGATTGAAAATGCCGAAACACTAGATGATGTACACGAAGGTGCAGCCGTGGTCATTCGTGCGCACGGCGTAACGCCTGAGGTTCTTGAACGTGCTGGTGCCCGCGGACTTGAGGTCATCGACGGCACCTGTACTTGGGTCACCCAGGAGCATCGCGAGTTGCGGCGCCTTGTGGACGACGGTTATGACATCGTGCTACTCGGCACACCGCATCACCCTGAGGTTGTTGGGCTGCTTGGATTTGCGCCAGATGCGATCCTTGTTGATGAAGAAGAGGACTGGGTGAAGATTCCCCGACGGAAGCGGCTGGCTCTGATCACTCAGTCGACGCAGCCGCCGTGGAAGTTCGAACGGCTTGCCTCTTTCTTGGTTTCGCGATGCCATGAACTCAAGGTTGTCAACACGGTCTGCCCCGTCACGATTCGTCGCCAAGAGGACACGCTTGAAGCTGCGCGGAACGTCGACCTTATGATCGTCGTCGGCGGCACGCGCAGCGCAAACACGCGTGAGCTCACACGTCTTTGCGAGATAAATGGAACGCCTGTGATCCAGATTGAATCACCGCGAGAGCTTACAGAGTCGACCGATTTCAAGCAGGCGAAACGGGTTGGAGTCACTGGTGGCACGAGCACGCCGATTGAGGACCTTGCAGCCGTCGTTGAGCGTGTCGCCCTCCTCGCAGGCGTAGAATCGGTGCACGCGACAGCGAGTGAAGTTGCTCGCCTGGCGCTCGCCGAAGCTGCGACGCCGCAATATCGAACAACATCGCTTCCCGTCGGCAGTGCACGATGAGCGACCGTGAGTTTTTTGAAGGCGCTGCCACGTCGATTGAAGAGGACCGCGTTCGACTACCATTGGTTGCGCTCGTCGGTCGGCCGAATGTAGGTAAGAGCACCCTTTTCAACCGAGTGGTAGGCCACCGCCGTGCAGTTGTTGAAGATGGTGCTGGCACCACACGTGATCGCCTCATCGCTGAGGCGGATTGGAACGGGAAGCGCTTCCGGCTTGTTGATACGGGAGGCATTCAACCTGCACATGGCAACGTGATTGACGTTGCAGTGCAGGACCAGGCGCGGATCGCTGTCGCTTCGGCTGATGTGATCTTGCTAATCGTTGACGCTGCGGCGGGACCGAATCCCGCTGATTCAGAGGTAGCGCAGCTTCTGCGCCGTAGCAGTAAGCCCATCATTCTCGTTGCGAATAAGGCTGACAACATTGATCGGGAGCGTGCTGCTCATGAGTTCACGGAACTTGGCTTTGATCGCGTGCACCCCGTGAGCGCACAGCATGGGAGTGGCACCGGTGACCTTCTTGACGTACTTGTCGAGCAACTTCGCGCACTTCCAGAAGATGCGGGCGAGTTACGAGCAGATGGCGAGGTCACGGTTGCGATCGTTGGCCGACCGAACGTTGGAAAGTCAAGCCTGCTCAACCGGCTCACAGGTAGCGAACGAACAGTTGTCAGTAATGTCCCAGGAACTACACGGGATGCGATCGATGAGGCGCTCGAACATGCTGGTCGGTATATCACGCTGGTTGATACCGCTGGGATTCGTAAACGCGGCACGATTGCAGCTGGGCCGGCTGCCGAGAAATGGTCCACGGTGCGAACGATTCAAGCTTTGGAGCGAGCTGATGTTGCGCTGTTACTCCTCGATGCCTCGACGGGCCTCAGGGCGCAAGACCTTCATGTTGCAGGCAGTGTGATTGATGCGGGTAAGGGGCTTGTGATCGTCTTGAATAAGTGGGACCTCGTTGAAAAAGACGG
Source organism: Candidatus Limnocylindrus sp. (assembly GCA_046086645.1). Taxonomy (GTDB): domain Bacteria; phylum Chloroflexota; class Limnocylindria; order Limnocylindrales; family Limnocylindraceae; genus Limnocylindrus. Next base: position 4,230 of record JBJSXZ010000125.1, on the reverse strand, counting down.
ATTCACCTTCGATACACTGGAGGCCAAGATTCGTGCGCAAGCACCGTTTCTTGATTTTGCACCGCTCATCTCTGTTTCGGCAACCACAGGTCTTCGTGCGACAAAGGTTCTTGATGCCGCAATCGCTGCTGCAGATGCCTGTCGCTTGCGTATTCCAACCGGCGTCTTGAACCGCCTCGTCGCTGATGCTGTTGCACGGCAAGAGCCTGCGCACGGCGGATCGAAGCGGCCAAAGATTCTCTACGCCGCACAGGCGCAAACACCGCCACCTACCTTTGTGGTCTTTGCGCGCAATGCATCGCATGTGCACTTCTCTTGGCAGCGCTTCCTCGAGAACCAGATCCGAGAGCGCTATCCTCTGACCGGCGCACCGATTAGGATCATCGTTCGCGAACGTTCTGCCGAGGAGGGGCACGCGCGCGGCAAAACACGGACAACAGCGACAGGTCGTCCACGGTGATTCGCATCGTTGGTGCTGGGGCATGGGGGACTGCACTCGCGATCCTATGGTCGGCAAGCGATGCCAGAGAGCCTGTCGAGCTTGTTGCCCATACTGCCAAAGAGGCTGCCCGCCTCACTGCTGAACGCACCAATACCCGACGCCTGCCATCGGCGCCCTTCCCAGAGCGCCTCGCCGTACGATCGCTTGAGGAGGTGCTTCCGAACCTAGCCGCTACCGATATCCTCGTGTTGGCGGTCCCCTCCGATGCAATCGTCGATGCACTGCGTTCAGCGGCACGGGGAGAGGCGACGCTCGTGCTCGCCTCGAAGGGACTCGATGCATCAGGTTCGCGCGTGAGCGAAGCGGCATTAGCTGGAGGAGCCCCGTCAAAGAGCGTGTTGGTTCTTTCTGGCCCAAACCTTGCGGTCGAAGTTGCCTTAGGAAAGCCTGCAGCGGCGGTACTTGCGGGCGCACTCTCGTTGGGTGAACACGCGCAGCAACTACTCGCACGTCCCAATTTTCGTCTCTATCTTTCCGGCGACCGGACCGGTGTGGAGATCGGCGGTGCGCTGAAGAATGTGATCGCTATTGCTGTTAGCGCGGTGCGGTCACTCGGCTATGGTGAGAATGCGGCAGCAGCGCTGCTCTCCCGCGGTGTTGCAGAGATGGCGCGCCTAGCTGAGGCTGCTGGGGGCAAGCGTGAGACGGTCTTTGGTCTTGCAGGCGTTGGTGACCTTGCGTTGACCGCGTCGAATACCGGTTCGCGCAACGCGCGACTCGGTGAGCTACTTGCAAATGGCATCGAACTGAAGGCCGCTGTGACGCAGATAGGCGCGACGCTCGAGGGGATTCCAACCGCTCACGGGGCACTCGCGCTTGCCGCCAGGCTCGGCGTTGAACTCCCGATCACTGCAACAGTCGTCGCGGCGCTCGCAAGCGGCGTGCCGATTAATGTGCTCGCACAGACACTCCTTGGCCGTGCCCCTGCCCCTGAGTTCCGCTAGACTCGCCCTGCGCCATCCGGCGCGTCGGGGCGTAGCGCAGCTTGGTAGCGCGCTTGCATGGGGTGCAAGAGGTCGCTGGTTCGAATCCAGTCGCCCCGACCAGAGTCACGCGTACAGGCTTTAGGTGAGTAGGGGAGGGATGATGCCAGCGATCACTCGCTTGACACGCATTGAACCGGTGCACCTTGCTCGCCTTGAGGCACACGGAATCTTCACGACAGGGCTACTCCTGGAACGAACTGAAACTGCTACGCGGCGCCAGTCGCTCGCCGACCAACTTGATGCAACAACTGCAGACGTTGATGAGTGGCGTGATGAGGCGCTCCTCCTCAATATTGCCTTCTTGGGCCCAGATGAGCAGGAGCTGCTTGCCCGCGCAGGCATCCTTGGCGTCAAGCAGCTCGCCGAGACACCATGGGAAGCGTTCATGGCATCGGTGAGCGAGGCGGTAAGGCTCTTCGGCATGCCCGAGCCTGATGCGCTTTCGGTTCGCTCGTGGTGGGAGCAGGGTCAGATTCTCGTTGACGCGTGAGCGTGCTTGGTCGCCTGATCGCGCGCTGTCTTACCGCAATCGCGGCAGGGCTCTTCCTTGTGAGCGCAGCGTTGCTGCTCTTCTTGCTGCCACCCATTACACATCTGTTCCTTGATATTGCAGGTTCAGCGCACTATCTCGGCGTCTCCCCCCGCGACGCTCACACGCTCTCCGATGCACTCGTAGGCGAGCTGCTCACAAATGGTGAGTTCCTTGTGCCATTCGGCGCGGGCCTTCTCCTGGACGCTGGCGAGCGAGCGCATCTCGCCGATGTTGGAAACCTCATGCGCCTCATCCTCGTCGTAGGTAGCTGTGGTGCGGTCACCCTTCTGCTTCTCGCGTTCAAACGTCCTCCCCTTGTATCGCACGCTGCCCGCGATGGAGCGATGCTCATCGGCATTCTTGCCGCTAGCGCTGGCCTTGCCTTTCTGTTCGCTTTCGATGCAACTTTCACCTTCTTCCATGGGTTGGTTTTTGCAGACGGAACATGGACATTCAATTGGAGCACGTCGCATTTGATTCAGCTCTATCCGACGAGCTTCTGGATTCCCGCTGTGCTCACCTACTGCGCGTCGCTCATCATTGGAGCAACAGTAGGAATCGTCCTGTCGCGACCCATGGCGCGTAGGCATGGGGTGTAGGGTGGGTGGGCGTCTATCGCTTGTGCGCGCCGATGAGCTGCTTGCACTACTCGTTCGTCAGGCAGGAGCACTTCCAGCTGAACGCGTATCGGCGAGTGCGGCGGGCTGGCTCGATCTTGTCGGCCGCACTCTTGCAGCGCCAGTGCATGCTGATCTTGATCTGCCACCCGTTGACGTTTCGGCAATGGACGGTTGGGCGGTGCGTTCGAGCGATCTCGAAAGGGTCACTCGAGAATCTCCGCTTGCCCTTGAAGTTGATGGAGATGCCGCTGCGGGCCGCACTCGCGGTTTAGATGCGCTGGCTGCTGGAACCTGTCGGAGAATCGCTACAGGTGCAGCGATCCCCCTTGGTGCCGATGCAGTAGTGCCGGTCGAAGAGACTGCGCTGAGCGGCGTACATCGCGAGGCGACGCTCTTGCACCGTGTCCCTTCTGAGCTCCCAAAAGTGGTCTGGTTCTTCGAGGCAGTGCAATCGGGTAGGTCGATTCGACGCCAGGGTGAAGATACGCGTGCGGGCGCGGAGCTTCTCCCAACTGGGAGCATCATGGACGCTGCAGGGGTCACGGTCCTGATAGGGAGTGGCGCGAAAGAAGTCATACTCCGGCCCCGTCCGCGAGTGGCGATCGTGACGAGTGGGAGCGAGCTGAATGCGTTTATTCCCGATACCAACGGACCTATGCTCGCGGCGCTCATCACAGAAGCGGGCGGTGAGGTTGTCACGCTGCGCTCCGTCGCTGATGATCGCGCGACCACAAGCTCGGTGATTGCGGCGGCCTCGACGACCTGTGACCTGCTCGTCACGACCGGCGGGGTGAGCGTTGGCGCACATGACCACGTAGGCGAGGTGCTTGCCGAGCACTTTGAGACGGTTATCTGGCGCCTTGCCATTCAGCCAGGGAAGCCACTCCTTGTCGGCGCTCGGCGAAGTGGGAGCACGGGAGCGCAATGGGCTTTCGGTCTCCCCGGCAATCCGGTGAGCGCCTATGTCACAGCACTCGAGTTTGTACTGCCACTCCTCCGGATCCTTGCCGGTCGGCCACCCCTCACGCTTGCCACGCGGGGCCGTCTGCTTGAGGCAGTGAGCAGTCCGCTGGGACGTCGCTCGTACCTCCGCCTCGCCGCCGACCGAGACGGGAACGGGGCCCCACGTCTCACGCCTGACGGGTGCGTAGCTGTACGGCTCGCTGGACCGCAGGGGAGTCACCAGGCGCACGTCCTCGCAGGGACCGACTTTCTCGGCCTCATTCCTGAGGAGGTTCTCGGACTTGACGTTGGCGCAGAGATTGAATTGCATCCACTACCTCGCGCCATGCGGCGTATCTAGCGCTACGATCACGGCATGAGTGACGAGGATCGACGCCTTACCCATATCGATGAGCAGGGCCGCGCCACGATGGTAGATGTCAGTGCGAAGCCCATAACAAGTCGGCGCGCTGTCGCAGAGAGCTACATTTCGCTGCAGCCTGAGACGCTCACCATGGTTGCCGAAGGCTCAATGCCAAAGGGTCCTGTGCTTGCCACAGCAGAGCTCGCTGGGACGCAGGCTGCTAAGCGCACCGCTGAGTTGATCCCACTCTGCCACCCGTTGCATCCGGGGTGATGTCGCGTGGC
>JBJSXZ010000124.1:0-3371 GCA_046086645.1 Candidatus Limnocylindrus sp. | reverse complement strand
CATGCCTACGCCGCAGTCGCTGTGCCAACTGAAGGCACGATCCTCACCGTTGCGCGTGAGGCGGCATCTGCGGCGATGCAAGACGCGGAGAGCGGACCAGAGCTCCGCCCATTCCTTGAGCGAATTGCTGGTATTGCTCGTACCTCCGTTGAAAAGACACCGAACCTCCTCGCAGTCTTGCGCGAAGCCGGTGTCGTCGACTCTGGCGGTGCGGGGCTCCAACTCATCCTCGAAGGGATTGCAAATGTGCCGTCCGTGGCGCCATCACCAGGCGGCGACGAGACGACGCCGATGTCGCGTGCCACCACTGCAGGTCTCAGTGCCCCTGTGCCGCATCACGCGGATGCTGAGAGCGGTGCCTTTGGCTACGAGACGGTCTTCATCCTCAGCGCAACAGCGACTCCACTTGACCTTGGTGCGATCCGAACCGGGCTCGAGGCGCTCGGCGAAAGCGTTCTCGTTGCAGGAGATGGGCAGGTCTGCAAAGTGCACGTCCACAATCAACGTCCAGACCTTGTCCTTGCATACGGTATTGAGCGCGGGAATGTGCGCGCAGTAACGATTGAGAATCTTGATCAGCAGAGCAGCGAACGCGCCACCGGACATGAAGCGTTTGCTGCGCTCGCGGCGAGCAGAACTACCGCGGGGGTTAGCGCAGAGCGAAGCGCACAAGTCGGCACGCCAACTCTCCAAAAAAAGACAGCGATTGTTGCGGTTGCCGCCGGCGATGGGCTCGGCGTGATCATGCGCGGCCTTGGCGCAGAGGGTATTGTGCATGGTGGTCAAACGGAGAACCCTTCGACAGCAGATATTGCGGCAGCCATCGATGCAACCGCATGTTCTGCCGTGGTTGTTCTTCCGAATAACAGCAACATCGTCCTTGCAGCGCGCCAGGCAGCCGAAATTTGTGCTGCCGATGTGATAATTGTGCCAACACGCAATGCAGCCGAGGGGATCGCGGCGCTCCTCGCATGGGACCCTGGCCTACCACTTGCCGATCTCGTGGCGCGAATGGAGTCTGCTCGAACAGCTGCACGTACCTTTCGCATCGTTGAGGCGGTCCGAGACGCAGTGGTCGGTGGCGTAAAGGTTCGAGCGGGAGAGATGATGGCCCTCAACCCAATTGACGGCATCATCGCAACTGGCGCAACAGATACTGAAGCGCTGAGTCGCGCACTTGCGCTGCAACCCGCAGAACTTATCACGCTCTATGCCGGGGCCGACCTAGACAGTAGCGCGACGGATCTGCTCGTTGCGGCGGCTCGGGCGGCAGCACCGACAGCCGAGATTGATCTGCAACGCGGCGGTCAACCGATTGAGCGGGTGCTCGTAGGCCTGGAGTGACAGCACAGCCCTGGGCGGTCCCGCTCAAGGGGCTTTCCCTTCCTGGCGGATCGAGTCTACTCCGTGGACTCGCGCGCCTTGGCATCACCACTGCAGCGGACCTGCTCCTCTATGTTCCGCGCCGCTACGAGGATCGCCGCGAGATCACCCCGATCGGGAAGTTGCGCCCTGGAGTGTCAGGGACGATTCGTGCCCGTGTCGCAGATCTTCGAATCGAGAAGACTTGGCGTCGCGGCGTCCAGCGAACGATTGCAACGCTAGTCGATGAGAGCGGTGCGATCGACGCGATCTGGTATGGGCGACGATTCATCGAACGCCGCTTGCACGCAGGGCAGCAAATCGTTGCCTCCGGACGCGTCAAAGCACAGGGGTGGACCCTTACACTCGAGGCGCCAGAGTTTTCACCGGACGAGGGCGATGCACAGGTTGGCGCTGGTCGTATTGTGCCGATCTATCGATTGACGACTGGCATCACTGCACCGACGCTTCGACGTGCAATCCGCGCCCTGCTGGACGTGAATGGCGCGGCATTGAGAGATCCACTCCCACACGAGATCCGTGACACGTATCGCCTGATGGGCCTTCGTGAAACTATCGAGTGCTTGCATTGGCCAGAGGAGTTTGAGCGCCGTGATGCAGCACTCCGTCGTCTCGCCTTTGACGAGTTGCTCGCCGTGCAGTGTGCACTTGTACGTCGACGCCGTCGCATGTCGCACGGAACCTCCCCCGTCCTGAAGACGAGCGCGGGGCAGCGTGCGGAAATTGAAGATAGAGTCCGTGCAGGCATCGGCGGAAACGCCATTGGCGCCACGCCTGATTGGACAGGCGACCAGTCGGCGGCGATCGATGCGATTTGCACAGCTATCGCCCAGCCCGTCCCGATGATGCGGCTCCTCCAAGGCGATGTTGGGACAGGAAAGACAGCAGTCGCTTTTGTTGCAGCGGCTGTGGCGGCACGCGCAGGGTACCAAACCGCCCTGCTAGCTCCAACGGAGCTGCTCGCTCGGCAACACGCGGCAACCGCAGCCCGTCTTCTTACCCCCTTGGGCGTTCAGAGTGCGCTGCGGGTGGGGAGTCAGACCACCGAGGAGCGACGCACTGCACAGCAACAGATCGCCGACGGTAGCGCTGCACTGGTCATCGGGACGCATGCGCTCTTCACCGAGGCGACGGAGTTTTCTCGGCTTGGCCTTGTGGTCGTCGATGAACAGCATCGGTTCGGGGTTGAGGAGCGCTCGCGCCTTCTGGCAAAGGGTGATGGCGAGCCGCACCTCTTACTTATGACCGCTACCCCGATTCCTCGGACGATTGCACAACTCCTCTATGCAGATATGGATGTCTCAGAGTTGCGATCGCTTCCTGCTGGCAGGAAAGAGATTCGAACAGCGATCCGAACGAGCAGCGAGCTCGATCGGCTCTGGACCTTTGTTCAAAGCGAAGCGAGTGCTGGCCGACAGACCTTCGTCGTTGTGCCAAGGATTAGTGCCGATCCCCTGGGCGAAGAGCCCAGCTGGTATGAGTCACCAGAGCTCGATGCATCAGCAGTGAAAGGGATCGAGGAGGAGGCAGATCGAATTCGGCTTCGGCTACCAGGCCTCCGTGTAGGGGTGGTGCATGGTGTGCAGTCTGCCACCGAGCGCACAAGCACGATGACAGAGTTTGCTCGCGGTGCACTCGACCTTATTGTCGGAACGACTGTGATCGAGGTCGGCGTTGACGTTCCGCAAGCAAGCACCATGATTGTGCTTGCTGCTGACCGCTTCGGTCTAGCGACACTGCACCAACTTCGCGGTCGGGTAGGGCGCGGTGGTCATGAAGGTTGGTGCGTGCTTGTCAGCGACAGCGAGGATGAGGTGGCACAAGCGCGCCTCCGTGCGATCGCAGAGACGCGCGACGGCTTCGTCCTTGCAGAGCGCGACATGGAGCTGCGTGGAGAGGGGAGTGTCCTCGGAACAGCGCAGAGTGGCCTCCCGCCTCTTCGCGTCGCCAATCTAGGGCGAGCCGACGACCGAGCGCTGGCCGTGGAA
>JBJSXZ010000123.1:0-22505 GCA_046086645.1 Candidatus Limnocylindrus sp. | reverse complement strand
GCACTTGAGTGGGAAGCACTCGATGCGGCTGACGCACGAAAGATTCCCGTGTTCGGCATCTGCCGCGGTCTGCAGTTCCTGAATGTGCATCGCGGCGGCTCACTCTTGCAGCACATCGAAGGCCAGGTCACTGCTGCATATCCTGAGACGCCAGCACTAGTGCACCCACTTACGATCGAAGCGGGGACGCGCCTCGCGACAATCCTCGCTCCGAACAGCGCACCTCTCGCCGTCAATAGCTATCACCACCAAGCGGTCACGCCGGAACGACTCGCGCCAAGCCTCCGTGCCGCTGCCTTTACCGACTCTCCGCGCGGTCCACTTGTTGAGGGGCTCGAGGAGCCGGGCGAGCGATTCGTCTTGGGGGTGCAGTGCCACCCAGAGCGAACCGAGAGTAGCCCCGCCGAGCTCGAACTCGTCTGGCGCGCATTTGTGAACGCAGCGCGCGGGTAACCTCAGGCTGTGGCACAGTCTGAGACATGAACCGCAACGCTGAACATGTCTCAGGTGAGCGCTTTGACAAGAGCGACCGTTCCGCGCGCCTCCTGCGCACGCTCAAATACGTAGAGGGGGCGGGCGAGGCGGGGATCCGACCCGAAGACCTCGCGCGACGCCTCGGGGTGAGCCGCCGCACGGCCTACCGTGACCTCAAGGCGTTGGAGCGCGAGGTCGAGGTTCCGATCTGGAACTCGCACGGGCGCTGGGGCGTAACCAGCGAAGGCCTCCTCCCCGCCCTGCGCTTTAGTCGCGACGAGGCACTCTCACTCGTCCTCGCGGCGCGTCTCCTCGCAAAGTTCTCAACCGGATACGACCCAGAGTTCGGTGCGGCCCTCATGAAGCTCGGCGGCATGCTCGATGAGCCGCTGCGCTCATCGGTGGAGCGCACGGTCACACAGCTAAGTGCGCTCAACCGCGATACCGCAGCACAGCAGCGCTTGCGCCTGCTCGCAACTGCCTGGGTGAGTGGTCGCGTCGTGGAGTTTGAGTACGCCGCGGCGTGGAGCAATGCTGGCGCAGTGCGCCTCGCGCGCGTACATCCATATCTCATTGAGCCGTCGTCGGCAACGCTCGCAACGTATCTCATTGGTTACGACGAGACGCGCAAGGCTCTCCGCACATTCCGAGCCGACCGCATCGCCAACATCAACGTGACGAGCGACACGTTTGTTCAACCAAGAGATGTGGATCTCGAGCACACGCTCGCAGCAGCCTGGGACATCGTTGCCGACCAGCCACTTGAAGAGATCGTCGTACGATTTAGTCCTGCAGTTGCTGCGCGCGTTGCAGAGACACGGTGGCATCCCTCGCAAACAATTACCAACGAGCCCGGTGGCTCACTAGTGTGGAAGGCGCGTGTTTCTGGAAGCCTTGAGGTGCGTTCGTGGATCTTAGGGTGGGGTGATGGCGCAGAAGTGCTACGGCCAGAATCACTCCGAGCCGACGTCGCTCGAACCCATGCGACCGCCGCAGCAACGTACACAGCCCGCGGATAGTTGATGGACGCGAACAGATTCAGGGCGGTCAACCTCATCTCTGATCCGATTCACGGCTATATCGAATTGACAAAGCGCCTTGATGCAGAGGGTGCTGCGGCGCTGGGCTATGCGTCTGAGGGGGCGGCGGAAGAGGACCTCCTCGACACCCCCTGGGTGCAGCGATTACGCCGTATCAGCCAGCTACAGAGCGCCCGTTGGGTCTTCCCCACTGCCGAGCACAGCCGTTTTGCGCACGGGTTGGGCGTCATGCACGAGGCAGGGCTCTGGGCGCGCCACCTCTATCCGTCGCTCGCCCAACAGCTCCGTGCACAGGGAGTTCCCTGCCCAAGCGAGGGCCTCGTCGTCGAAACCCTTCGCGTCGCCGGGCTCCTCCACGATGTGGGGCATGGCCCCTTCGCGCACTTCTTCGACCACGCAGTTCTCGAGGCATACCCGGCACCAGCCGACCCACGCCGTGCGCCAGGAAAGCGCCTCGCTCATGAGGACCTCTCAGCGCTCATCATCGAACGTGAACTCGGCGACGTGATCCAGGCCCTCCGTCGTGCCCCCGGAGAGCAGGTCGCCAATGCAGCATTCGCGCCAGATGAGTCGATCAATCCAAACTGGGTCAGCTTCCTCATCTCGAAGCCACCACTCGCAGACGCGACGGTGCCGCACTGGCTGCACATCGTGCAGCCACTCCTCTCGGGCGTCTTCACCGTTGACAATCTCGATTACGTTCGTCGTGACTCCTACATGACGGGCGTGCACATTGCTGCCGTCGACGTCGAGCGCTTGCGCCACTACAGCTTCATCGGACCACGCGGGCTCACGCTCTACGAGCCCGCTGTCGGCGCACTTGAGGCATTCCTTGGCGCGCGACAGTTTCTCTATCAACAGGTCTACCTGCACCGCACCGTCCGAGGGATTGACCTTGATATGAAAGAGGCATTTGCGCCGAGCATCCGCGCGATCTTTGGCGACCACTCTCCCGCTGACGATCTCGCTGGCTACCTCGAGCTCGACGAATACGCGCTCCTCCATCAAGCGGCACGTTGGGCGCGCGGTCAAGACCTTGCCGTGAACCCGCAGCCGAAAGATGGAACCGTTACCCCAGGGGTTGCTGAGGCATGGCGCGCAATACTTTTCCGCAACCCGCGCTGGCATCTTGAAGAGGAGATTCGTGCCGACTACGAGACGCCGGACGTCCCGCAGTCACTCCTTGATCAACTTGGCCCAGCCATCCCTGGCGAAGTTGAGATCGACCTCGGACTCTGCGACCCCCGCCATGTGGAGGGGGGCGCCGCAGACCAACTCCTTGCAATTGAGGGGCATAGTGGGCGGGCGGCGATCCCTATCTCCACCCTCCTGCTGAAACTCCCCCTTCTCTCGGTGGTGGCGAGGCGCTATCGTCGTCGGAGGTCGAAAGTCTAGTGGTCGTCTGACTACGACCTCGACAGAGGGGGACTATGCATACCCGTCGAGCGCACAGCAACCCACGCGACCTCGCGCTTCTGACCCTTCTCGCCATCGCCTTAATTGCACCTTCGAGCGTTGTTGCCAAAAACCACCACCGCGCGGGCCGACCGCAATCAATTGCCAACGCGACTCCGATTGATTTCCCGGGCATTCGCAGGGGTGCCGATCAAAATGGAAATGTCCACGTTATTGTGCGCCTCAAAACGCCAGGTTCGGGCACATCTCTAGGGAGTGCGGCCATGGGGCGGATCCGAATGCTGGATCGACAATCGCTACACAGCACTATCTCCCAGCTCGGCGGCACCGTGGATGCACAGTTCAGTCACATCTATAACGGCTTGCGCGCCCATCTTCCAATCAGACGTATAGAGGCACTCGCCGCAAACTCTCGCGTCGCCTCAATCTCGCTGGTAACCCGCTATCAGCGCCCAGTGATTACCTCGAATACTATGCGGCCGGCAAATGCTGGCGCTGCCGATGCCGTACACGCGACCAGAGTCTGGGCGCAGACCGCATCAAAATTTGCTGGAACAGGCAAGGGAGTGACTGTCGCCGTCGTTGACACTGGCATTGACTATGAGCACCTCGACTTTGGTTCAGCTGGAGCGGGTAACTTCGGCGAAGGCTCTAAGGTTGTAGGTGGCAGGGATCTTGTTGGCGATGACTACAATCCCGGCGCCGGTGGCAGCGCAGATATTCCTTTTCCCGATGATGATCCGCGAGACTGCTCAACAGAACTTGGTGGCGGCCATGGAACCCACGTAGCTGGAACGATTGCTGGCTACGGTGTGGAATACGACTCGGTTAGCGACACCTACTCGACATACGATGGTCAATACAACAGTTCCCTCACGTCGCTTGACCTCGCTTCAATGTCCATTGCGCCAGGTATGGCACCGCTTGCGTCTCTGTTGGCGATTCGCGTGTTTGGATGTAACGGTGCTACCGATATGGCTGCAGACGGCATCGAAGAAGCCGTCGCACTTGGGGCAGACATCGTGAACCTCTCGCTCGGCTCGCCATATGGAATCAGAGGGGGTGCCGAACAGGAGGCGATTGACGCTGCTACCGCTGCTGGCGTCACTGTCATCGTCGCCGCTGGAAACGAAGGGTCAGGGGCGTTCCTCGTCGGCTCGCCGTCAACCGAAGATGGAGCTCTGAGCGTCGCCGCCCTCGACGACCGAGCCACCTACCCTGCCGTCTCGCTGGTCTACCAGCGCGACGGAACGCAGCCGACAACCATTGGCAACGACCAAGATGCGACGCTCCTCAATACCAACGTCTACGACTTCGAAGGCACCACATACGACCGCGAAGTTATTAGCCTCTACCAGGATGCCGGTGCTGGCGGTGATCCAACGGAGTATTCGCTCGGCTGCCCAACCATCGGAGATGACAGCCAGACGTACACACCTGATTGGGATACCACTCGCACCGACCTCACCAACAAGATTGTGATCTTGCGTCGCGGTGAGTGCACATTCAACGACAAGGCCGAGCAGATGTTTGGCAAAGGCGCCGCCGGCGTCATCATCCTTCAGCGCAAGAACATCACAGAAAACGATATGAGCGCCTACCCGCCGTTCCAGGGCGTGGGTGTTCCATTAGACGAGTTCCCGATCCTCATGGCGAACGGCGATATGGAGGCACTCCTCGCTGATGCACTCGACCATGGACTCGAAGGAGGTATCGGGAATTTCGGAGAATTCCTCGGTGGCGCAATAAATCCCAACGACGGGACGCTGGCTGAATTCTCGTCCGGCGGGCCACGGTGGGGCGACCTTGCGCTCAAGCCAGAAGTGGCCGCACCAGGCGTAGACATCGTCTCAGCTATGTCGGGCAGTACCTCCGGCGCAGCTTGGATGAGTGGAACCTCAATGGCAACGCCAGTGACGTCAGGGGTTGCAGCACTGGTGAAACAGGCACACCCGAACTGGGAGCCAGATGTGATCAAGTCGGCGATCATCGGCTCGGCAGGGTCAGTGGGTGATGGTGTGCAACTCCGCAGCGTCGGTGCTGGGCGAATTGATGCGAAACAAGCGGTCAATGCGGCAGTGACGATCAAGGCGGGTCCGAACGCCACACTGAGCTTCGGCTGGGTAAAGGGTGATTCGCTTGGCACTCTCACGAGGAGTCTCACCTTCGTGCTAACGAATCGGACGAGCAAGACCACAACATCTACGCTGCGCGTCGGTGCTGCTGAAGGATTCACCTTGCCCGATGGGCTGACACTTGCGCTTTACAAGGGCTCAGAAAAACTCAGGTCGAGCACAAAGGTACGCCTCGCGAAGGGGGAAAGCGTCACGCTCACCATAACGCTCAAGGCGAATGTTGCGGCACAAGATTCCTTCCAAGGCCTCAGCAACGCCGACGAAGGTGATACCGCTGATTCAGCACTCGGCGGCGCACTGAATGCGCTCGTAAGGGTAGCCACCCCCAAACGTCCGAGTCTCCGCCTCCCCGTGTTCGCGCTCCTGCGCCACACCGAGGCATTCTTGTTCTGGGCAAGCTCGGATGTCGTCGCGACACTCAATGTCTCGACTGGCCTGAACCGCCAACTCACAGTCGATACCAATCTCGAGGTGTACACCTGGATCGGCCACGATGGACGTGAAAACATCGCAAACGGAGCAGATATGCGCGATCTTGCGTTCAATGCGCGAATACCAGCCGACTGGGACGATTTCTTTGTCAATCCAGGCGATTGGGGAGCTATCGACCTGTTGATCACCAGCTACACCCCGTCGTGGAACCATGCGCTCAATGAATACGACATTTTCTTTGACGCCGATGCCGATGGGGTCGCTGACGTTGTTGTGGGCGTAATGGATTATGGATGGTTTTCATACGGAAGCCCAAATGGGAGTCTCGGCTGTCTCTATTACGACTATTTCGACTGGGTCGGTGGCGGTGCTGGGGAGGTATACGAGGGTAGCGATCTCGGGATCTGCTCTGCATACGCGGATCCTGGAAGCTCTGCCTTGCGTGTACGCCTGGATGACGCGAGCTACTTCTGGGCCGTCGACGAAGGCATCCGCTTTGCAATCACCAGCTACAACGGCGGCGGTTGGGATTACGACACGTTCGGGTCTCTGGATGATCCTTTTGTGATCAATATTGAATCAGTTGCGCAAGTCACTGGAATGGTGCTCTCTACTGACTCACCTAGCGCTCCATGGATCAACCAAACCATTGATCTAGATGCCGGAACTGGTATCGCATCGGGCCCAGCTTATAGCGCATACAACGGCATACAGGACGGAACAAGTTATGACGACCAAATTTGCACTCCAAGTTACGGATGGATCGTGCGCAACCCATATGGGACAAACGCCGCGACAGAAACGTACGAGGTCTATCTCCCTATCGATTAGCGCGAAGCCACGAGAGCACCTCGGCCATGGCACGGCAGTCGACTTCGTTGTAGGCGGCCACCGCACGGATAAAATCGTAGTCAGTCAGTCTGGTGTTCGTGCTTGCGGCGCGATGCTCCGCCTCGTAGGCGGCGGCCATCGCACCGAGGCCATCGGCTGGACCGTCCGACCAGACGGTCGCGATGAGACCAGCCTGGTGCATCGCTTTCGCAATCGATTTCAGGCCAAAGCCCCACGCGCCAGTAACTCCAACTGGCACGCGGTGCACGAGCTGATCGAGGGCATCAAGCCAGCCGAGCGTCTCTGGTAGGCGCCAGTCCGGATGGCGATCAGCCGCACAGTTATAAGAGTTCGAGAGGAGATTCGGCTCCGCTGGCGACCAGTGAATGATCCGCGCGGACGACCAATCGAGCGCGAGTGAGCGTCGCCATGCGTCCATGTAGGCACGCCAGCCATCGAGCACCGCGCGCTCACCAGCGAGCGAGAGACGCGACGCGGTCCACTGCCCGAATGGTCCATCTACTGGGGCGTGACCTGCAACCGCACCCGCAGCCTGGGCCGCGGAAATCTCATTGGCTGTTGGTGGCCGACCGTCGACTTGCACGAGGCAGCCAACTTGGAAGATGCAGACGTTTCCGCCAACAGCAGGGAGTTGTCGGAAATCGTCGTCGAGATTCTGCGTGTTCTCGAAGTCGACACAGAACTCGAGTTTCCATGGCGCGCGCCAGACCTGCTCCTGATCTGGCGGAAGAGCGATGTGCTCGGGAATGACTGCTCGCTCTGGATGAACCGCAATATCTCGTACCCGTTCTGGACTGTTCGCCTCGAGGACGATTGCGAGACGACGCGGTCGAACATCACCGCCAACACCGAGCAGTTCGGGGGTGAGGCCACCTGTGTCGCGGCGCATGATGCCCTTCGCAATGGCGGCATCACGCAACTCTGGCCCAAATCCTGGAAGCGCGGTGAGTTCGCCAATCTCGTGAGCAATCTTCGACTTTGCACTACTCCACGGCGCATCTTCGCCTGAGCCGAGGTTCGGATAGAGCTCGGGGCGCGTTGGCCGCGGAAGTACATCCCAGCTCACCCCCTCAGCACGAACAAGTCGTATCCACTCAATCGCTCGCGCCACATCGTCAATGAGTGGGAGGGCACCGTCGCGTGTTGCCTCACGCTCGACGGGGACGCGCCCAAGGCGCTCGAGCGCACCACCACCGCGCTGCTTTTGATTCACCCAGTTGCGACCGAGCAAGAACGCGTCGGGTGGGCAGTAGCCCTGGATACGCGCCACGGCGGCCGTGTAAACGAGCACCTGGCCCGCATAGTGCCGGTGCGCGTTGGAGGCGAGGCCGCTTGCGGTGATATCGAGCGTCGAGAACTTCACGTCGATAACAACGTAGTGCCAGGGTGGAACAGTCCCGTCGTCGCTCACCAGGCCAGGCGCGGCAACCTCTGCCTCGCCCGCGCCGAGCGTGCCGGGGAAGAGGCGCTCGAGCGCGTCGCTCCGCACGAGAAGATCGATCGATCCGTAGGTGCGGTCTTCAGGGTTTCGAACGACCGCCTGCTCGATCATCTCGACACCGGCCCGCATTGCCTCAAACGTCTCGACCGCCGAATCCAAGCGCAGTGCCGCCTCCCAGCCGCCACCAATCATCGTATGCGATGCAACCTTCGGCTCAAGGAGGCGGAAGATCCCCTCTTCAAACTCCGCTCCCTTGCGAAAGAGGAGCGCGGTCAGATCGTACGGACTCGGCGGCACGGCGTCTGCACCTTCATCCTTTACGAATCCTTTCGCTATGCCGTGCGCATGGAGCCAATCAAGCAGTGGATCGCGCCGCAACCAGTTGCGCGTCTTCGATGCCGACACCCAGTCGCGCCACGCGGCCCGATCTCCAGGTGCAGGATTGAGTGTCTCTCCGCGATCGTTCGTCGTAAGGGCGGCGCGACCCTGTACGGGAATGTTGCCGGCGCGATACTGAGGCATCTCTCCCATCGTTATGGCCCTCTCGTGATGAGCGCCACACCACCGAGAAGCAGGAGTGCACCCGCAGCGAGTCCGGCATCGAGCGGCTCGTGGAGCAGCCCGACGCCGAGCACTGCGGCAACGAGCGGCTGCAAGAAGAGGATCCCCGCAGCGGTCCGCGGCGGCGCCGAAGCATACCCGCGATACCAGCTGCTCCAGCCGATCGCTGTTGCACCAATACCGAGGTAGACGATCGCTGCGAGCGTTCCGGGCTCCGTTGCGGCGTGCAGGTCGATGCCGCGCACAGCGAATTCGACCGCGGCGAAAGGCAGGATGAGCGGAAGCGAGAACGTCGTGGTGAGGGCAATGGCGCGGCGGGCACCGATGGCAGCAACGATCGGTCGGCCGAGGCTCGAGTAGAGCGCCCAGGTTGCGCCAGCACCGATGAGCATGCCGACACCAAGGAGGCGGCTCATATTGAGCGCGTTGGCGACGCTCGATGCTTCGAGCGCACCGCTCGCGCGAAGGGCGAGCACGGCAACGCCAAGTGTTGCCACGACGATCCCAAGCCAGTTGCGCGGTGCGATCGACTCGCCTTCACGTGCATGCCCAAAAAGCAAGACGAAGACGGGGGTCGACATCGTCACTACCGCACCCTCAACTCCAGACGTGAGCGAGGTGCCGCCAAACTGCAGGAGCATGGAGGTCGCGCCAACTGCTGCAGCGATCGCCGTCGACCGATGTGGCGCGAGATTCCACCCAGTCGACTCGCCGCGCAGTCGTCCGAAGAGCGTGAGCACACCGACCCCGAGGGCGAGGCGAAGAAGGGTGAGGGTGGCAGGCGGCACCGCCGAGAAGGCCGCGGCTGAGACAACGTAGAGGCCACCCCAGAGCGCGGCGGCAAGAGCAAGATCGGCTACGGCGGAGGGGCTTGCCTGGCGTTGCTGCATCTCGTGCAGTCTAGCGGTGTGCATTCACCCTGCGCAGCGGTACGATGCGTTGTATGAGCGTACGACTTAATGAGACACTGCGTACCCCGGCCTTCACGCCTGCAGGTGACAAACGCGCCGCCTACGAAACCTACGGAACCTCGTTTCTTACCTACCTCGCACGTCGAGCTGCGAAGACGCAGATCCTCGTCCCACTCGCTACGCTCCTCGATCGAGGGCGACCCGGCGGCCCAGAGACGGCGGCGGCACTTGCCTGCCTCGCCTACTACGCTGCTGCGGCATCAACCACCTACGGAACGGGCTATCGACAGCCGAGCTTCGTTAATGAAGAGGAAGCGCACGAACGCGACCGAGAGACTGGTGCCGACATCACTGTCAGCAATCTCGGGAAGGGGCGCGAGATCGCTGCAGAGATTCGTACCCTGATTCCTCGAATCGGTACGTATACGAGTCGTGAGCGCGTGCTCGGAACAACGATCGGCTTGCGGGGTCTCGGCATGCCAGCGCCATCCACCTTCACCTTTGCGGTGAGTAGCGAGGGGCGCCGCGCGGGCCTGGTGGAGTGGAGTGCCTCCGCGCGCGGTACCATCGTCACCGAACTTGCCCCCCGGCTCAACGGGAGCCGCATCCGGGCCTACGGTGGGCTCGACTTGAACGGAAGCGACGGGAGCCGCGGTAGCGCCACCCTCACGCGCGATGGGACGTGCGAGATTCGAATCGTTGACACGGATGGGGATTTGATCCAGCTCCATGCACCCCTCAAATAACATGACTCGTGGCACCATAGGCAGATGATCATCGCCAAGCGGCCAGCTCCTCTCGACCCTGCCCACATCGCGGCCGTGCGTCGCCCGTTCGACGAGGCGGACATGTTCCCGCCACACGTCTTCCATGACGCGGGGATCTTTGCCTGGGAATCGGAAGAGATCTTTCGTCACGAGTGGCGCTGTGTTGGCCGTGAAGAGGAAACGCCGGATGTCGGATCCTACCGTCTGCTTGAGTTTGCCGGCGAGCAGGTCATTATCTCGCGCGGCGAGGACATGAAATTGCACGCCTTCATCAACGCCTGCCGACATCGCGGAGCGACGCTTATCGAAGGGCCCGCCGACGGGAAGTCCGACTGTGGCGAGGCGAAGAAGATCGTCTGCCCATATCACGCCTGGGTATATGGGCCAGACGGGAAGCTACAGAAGGCGAAGCACACCGAAGATCTGAAGCGCTTCAATCCAGGCGACTACGATCTCGTGTCGTTGCGGTGCGAAACATGGCAGGGATTCGTCTTCCTGACCCTTGACAAAGATGCGGAGCCGCTCCTCACCTACCTAGATGATCTCGTCGACGTATTCTCACGCTTTAACTTTGCACCACTTCGACGCGCGAAGCGAGAGGTGTACGAGGTTGCAGCGAACTGGAAGATTCTCGTCGAAAATTATTCTGAGTGCTATCACTGTCCTGGAGTGCACCCACAACTGAATGCACTCACCCCCTACGACCTTGGCGAAGATATTCCGGCGCGCGGTTGGTGGAAGGGTGGCTGGCAGCCACTGGTCGGCGAGGCACTTACCATGGGTCTCGACAAGGGCTCACACGAGCGACCATGGCTGCACGGGATGACCGAGACCGACGCGAAGCGGATCCAGTACTTCGCCGTCTGGCCGAATCTCCTCCTCTCGCTCCATCCCGACTACCTTATGGTGCACATGATCGAACCGCTTGGGCCCGGCCAATCACGGGTGGTGTGCGACTGGTATCTCCACCCCGACACCATGAAGCGCCCCGACTACGACTTCTCCGATGCGCATGGGTTCTGGGATATGACAAACCGCCAGGACTGGCACGTCTGTGAGCTGCAGCAGCGCGGCACCGCATCACGACAGCTTCCACCAGGGCGATATACCGAGCTCGAGGCGAGCGTGCAGGCGTTCGACCTGATGGTTGCCGACCGATATGCCGCCGACGGCGTGCGAACCGCTCGCGGTTGGGCGGCTGGTCTTGCGCCAGGCGACATGGAGGGGATTGACTTCTCCGACCGTCAGGCAGCGCGGGCGGCAATCGCTGCAAAACTCGCGGCGGCCGATCTCCCCTAACCGCTTCGTCGAACCTCTAGCTGTTTGGCTCGCCCATATCACCCATCGGACTTGACGGTCCACCTGCGCGGTTGTGCAGCGCAAAGCGACGATCTGGCAGGACGAGCGGGTCGCGATGGAGTGCGGCGCGCGCCACCATCTCGCCAACTGCTGGACCTTGCTTATAGCCGTGCCCGGAGCCGCCGCCTGCAAGCCACACCTGCGGGTTGTCTGGATGTTGATCAAGTACGTAGTGGCCACTTTTCGTGCGCTCGTGCTGGCAGGCACGGCTCTCCCGGATCGGTGCATCGCTCAATCTCGGGAAGCGCACTGCGCAACTGCGAGCGCGCTCAATTGATCCAGGGTGCGCAGCTTCGGGCCATTCGCTCGGATTGAAACTTCCATTGTCGAACTCTGGTCCAACCTTTGCGCCGTGTCCGCGCTCGTCGGGAATCCCCCAGACGGCGAGCCCCTCGTCGATCCACGTAGGAATCTCACCCAGACCCATCCCTGGCGCATCAAAGTAGATTGCATCGCGGCGCGTTGGCACGATCGACGCTTCTGCATCGGCACCGACGAGTGCAGGGAAGAGCGTCGGTAGCCACGGCCCAGCGGCCCAGACCGTCGCTCCAGCGGAAATTGGTGCGCCAAGCTCATCGAGTGCGGTGCCATCGGCTGCGGGCGTCGCACGACCGCGAATGATCTCGCCGCCTTCTTCATGCAGTGCGCGTGCAGCCGCTCGCACGCCATCACCGGCGCGCAGGAATCCCGCCGTTGGCTCGAACAGCACGTAGCGCACATGATCGCCAGCCGCTGCGGGCCAACGGCGGAGCGCCTCGTCGACCGTGAGTCGCTCGCATGGGACGCCGACTTCGCGCATGCGCAATTCCGACGAGCCCTCCCAGACGCCTGTGCCAGAGACAAACCAGGCGACACCCGTATTCACGAAGATCTCCTCTCCCACTTGCGCCCCGAGCTCTTTCCACGCAGCGAGTGAGCGCTGGGCCCAACCGAGCAAGAGTGTGTCCTCACCGTGCGAGTGGCGAATGATGCGGCTGTGATCGCCAGAGGTTGTCTGCGGATGCCCCGGCTCACGCTCTTCAATGAGTTGGACGCTCGCGCCAAGACGGCGCGCCTGTAGCGCCGTCCAGGTTCCCCAGACTCCGCCGCCAACCACGAGAAGGTCGGGTGTGCCACCCTTCTTCATGGCTACTTCTTCGCGCCGAGCGTTCGGAAGCGGGCGAGGAAATCGCGAGTGCGCTGGTCGTGTGGCGCGTCGATCACCTGCTCGGGCGGTCCAACTTCGACGAATTCCCCCTGGTCCATGTAGTAGACGCGGTCTGCCGCCTCGTGGGCGAAGTCCATCTCATGCGTGACGACAATCATCGTTCGCCCCTCATGGGCGAGGTCGGCCATCACCTTGAGCACCTCGCCGACGAGCGTCGGGTCGAGCGCGCTCGTTGGCTCGTCGAAGAGGAGGACCTTCGGCTGCATTGTGAGCGCGCGAGCGATCGCTACTCGTTGTCGCTGCCCGCCCGAGAGTCGTGATGGATACTCGTCGCGCTTGCCGAGCAAGCCAACCTTCTCAAGGTATTTCTCGGCGATCGCCTCCGCCTCTTTTCGCGCCATCCCCTTCACGAGGATTGGCGCCTCTATGCAGTTGCCAATCACGCTCAGGTGCGGGAAGAGATTGAACTCTTGGAAGACCATGCCTGCGCGCAGGCGCAACTCACGAATCCGCTCGGCACGATCCTTTCCTTCGGTATGGAATGGGTCGGCATTGACGACTACGCCGTCGATCTCTACGCGACCGTCGGTTGGGTCTTCGAGGAAGTTCAGACTGCGCAAGAAGGTGCTCTTCCCCGAGCCGGAGCGGCCGAGAATGCAGACTGTCTCTCCTGGCCACACCGTGATCGATGCGCCACGAAGCACATGATTTTCGCCGAACCACTTCGCAATCTGCGTCGCCTTCAAGACCGGTTCTGCGCCTGCCTTCACGAGTACACCGGGCTTTTCCGCAGGGTGCAGTTCATGTGGCTCTGTTGCGCCGCGCAGGTTGATCGGCGTGCTCATCCCTTCACCGCCTGGTTCCTATCGCCGGCTGCCATGCGGCGTTCGAGCCAGCTCTGCAGCGCAGAGAAGGCGATCGTCATGATCCAATAAAAGACGGCGGCGATGAGAAGCGTTTGCAGTGACTTAAACTCGCGGCGCCCAATGTTTTGTGCACGCCAGAGAATTTCATGCAGCGTCACCGTTGATGCAAGCGCTGAGTCTTTGAGCATCGCGATGAAGTCGTTGCCGATCGCTGGCAACACGATGCGGAAGGCCTGTGGCGCAACAACACGTCGAAATGCGGTCTGCTCCGACATTCCTAGCGCCACAGCCGCTTCACGCTGGCCCACTGGCACCGCCTGGATACCGGCGCGGAAGAGCTCGGTCATGTACGCGCCGTAATTCATGCCGAGGGCCCCAACAGCGCAAATGAATGGGTCGAGGACGATCCCGACCTGCGGGAGTCCGAGATACCAGAAGAGGACCTGCAAGAGGAGCGGCGTGCCGCGGAAGAAGCTGACATAGAACGATGCGATTGCGTTGGCCGTGGCGCTTCGTGACAGTCGCCCGAGCGCGCCGAGCACCGCAAGTGCAGTTGCCAGGGCAATGGAGAGCAGTGCGACAACAATCGTGAGGCTGATGCCACCAGCAATAAATGGCGCAGCGCTCGTGAGGAAGGTTGCTTCAACGTTGAAGTAGACGGCAATGAAGGTGCCGATCGCCAACAGGATCAGCGTTGTGATAACGCGGAAGCGCAGGCTCCACGCCGACTCTCGTCGGCGATCGCTCTTGGCAACGGCCGCTGCAAGTTCGCTCTGGCTCATTGGTCCTGCATTCATGCCCTACCTACCAATCATCTTGGCACGATGTGAAACGGGGAGCCGCGGCAGTGCCGCGACTCCCCGTCTCGCCAGTCAATCCCGGTGAACCGGGGCCTGGTCTCGCTACCTTACGGTGCGACCGTTACATCAACGCCGAGGTACGCCTCGGAAAGCGCTGTGAGCTGACCGCTCGAGTGACCGAGCGCAATGATGCGGTTGATCTCTGCAAGCAGAGCTGGGTCCGCACCATCCGAGCCCTTGTCGAGCGCGACCGAGATCTTCTCCGTCGTAAGGACAAGTGTTGGATCCATCACCTTGATTGGTGCGACGCCATCCTCGGCTGCCGCTTCAAGCGTGGCAATGGAGTTCGCAATGAAGTCCTTGCTCTGGATGAAGAAGTCCCATGTGCGACCGGCGCTCAGACCTTCAATGCAGAGGTTGTCTGTCTCTTCAGTCTGAACAGTCACGCCAGTGAGGGTCATCGGCGTGTTGACGGTGACGAGCGTCTCGCCGGCAAGTTCGCCAGCAAGCCACTTCTCGTAGATCGTCGACGAGCCGACACAAGCCGTCAGGCCGTTAAGGTCTGCCAACGACATAGCCGTTGAATCTTGTGGCACGGCAATCGTTGCCTGTGCGTAGTAGTACGGCTCAGAGAAGTCGATCACCTTGGTCCGAGCTTCAGTCTGGGCCATTGAGCCAACGGAGATGTCCCATCGTCCGCCCCAGTTGCCAGCAGTGAGCTCGTCCCACGTTGGGGTGACCCACTCAATGTCAACTTCCAGTGCAGCAGCGATCATCTTCGCAACTGAAGTGTCAAAGCCGTCGTACTCGCCAGACTCGGTGTCAAGGAACGAATAGGGGGCGTAGTTCGGATCGGTGGCGATACGAATCACACCGGCAGTCTTAATTGCGGCCAAGGTGGTCTTCGGTGCCGAGCACCCCGCCAGGGCAACTGTCATCGCCGCAACCGCGAGCGCGGCGAATAGTGTCTTACGCATACGCATAGGTTCTTTACCTCGCTTGCAGGGGCGGGACAGCCAAGCGGCTACCTCTGCGCCTTAGCACGATTATCGCACGCAGACGGGAGGGCGGGGGGCGGTAGTTGCGAGGTCGCTATGCGGGCTAGCGACGGACGGCGACCACAACCCCTACGAAGAGCACGAGGGCCCCAAGAAGCTGGCCCGCGGTGGGCAGCTCCTGGAAGACCAGGCTCCCTACAAGGAGGGTCATGATCGGCTGCACGAAGAGGAGCACCGATCCCACCACGCTCGGGAGATGGGGGATCGAGGCATTGATGAGGGGGTAGCCGAGCACCTGCGAGAGGAGGGCGAGGAGGACGAGCCAGCCCACCCCCGGCCAGAGATTGGGTGGGAGCAGGGTGCCCCCCGTGAGGCCAAGAACGAGTGCAACGAGAACCGTGCCGATCGCCGCATCGCGCAGGAGCCCAAAGGGCCCAACCGCCGTGGAGCCGGTGGAGACCCGACGGGTGATCACAAGGTAGAGCCCATAGAAGGCGGCAGCGCCCAGGCCCCAGAGCACGCCGAGGGCTGGGTCGCTCCCTGCTGAGGCCTGCACCGTAGGTGTGAGCCCCAACGCAACGAGCGGATCGAGGACGCGGGCGAGCATGAGGAGGCCGAGAAAGGCGAGCGGGATCGCCGCAATGGCACGACCTGGGGTGCGCTCACCCGTGAGCGCCGCAATGATGCCAACGATGAACACCTGCGCATTCGGTACGACCGTTGCAAGGCCAACCCCGAGCAGTGGGATCGCGATGTGGAAACACTGCAGGTCGAGCGCGAAGAGCGCACCCGCTGCAAGCCCGAGTAGGCGGTCGCGCCGGGTCGCGCGATGCCCCTCACGGTGGGCAAGGATGGCCAAGAAGGGGAGGGCGATCGCGCCGCGGAAGAGTGTGACGACTGCTGGAGAAGCTCCGGAGAGCTTCGCGAGTGGGGACGACTGAGAGATTGCAATCGCCCCGAGCGCCGCGCCCAGTCGCGGATGGCGAGTAGCGAAGGCGAGCGGTGCAGCGGGCATAAAAAAAGAATACACCGTGCACGCATCCGTGTACGGTGTATTCCCAGTGCTAGCTAGTCGTCTTCTTCCTCATCGTCCTCGTCTTCGTCCTCATCATCTTCGTCTTCGTCTTCGTCCTCGTCCTCATCGTCATCATCACCACCAGCAGGCGGTTGGAGAAGGCCCCCGCCGTTTGTTGGATCAGGCTGCGATGGCATGCTCGCTTCAACGAGTGGATCAACGCTTTCGTCGGGCGCTGCGCTCGGATCTACGACATCCATTGAAGGAGACTCGGTAGCTCCGGCTACCTCTGTCGACGTGGTATTACCCTGCGACGGGAAAAGGACACCGTCGCCTGCGAATGCGGCTCCAACCGCAAGCCCACTGGACACCGCCAGAACGAAGGCTGCAATTGCCGAGGCTGGATGGCGAGACGTAGATACTCGGGCTACCGGCGGAAGCATGTTCCATGGCTCGACTGGAGCCCCAACATGGCTCGACGGTTGATTCTTGCGCTTCTCCATGATGCACCTCTCTCATATCCTTGGCACCGTCTGGTGCCTGCACTCATCTTCCGTGCTCACCTGCGCAGCGTCCTGTGTGCAGCCAAAAAATGCGGTGAGAAGTCTCTAATACTCTAGATGCTCAGGAGGCGAAATCCTTCGGTTGCCAGCAGCCGACCGTCATGGGCCATGGCGAGGGCTCCAAAGCCAGGCTCCTGGTCGACTCGGGTCAGCCCCGCCTCCCCTTCCAGGTAGCCGATCGTCGCGAGAGTGTCGGCGCGGACGATTGAGGGCCCCACCACCGAAAAGCTCGCCCATGGAGAGGTCGACGGGAGGCCGGTTCGTGTGTCGCGGAGGTGCCCTGGCCGCTCGGTGGGACCACTCGTGGCGATTGCCGCATCGCGGAGGAGCACCCGTGCGATGAAGGAGTCGGGGGCGAGCGGATCCACCACCCCCACGTCCCAGCCAATCCCTCGTGGCCCGCCGCCCGTGGCAGCGACATCACCGCCGATGCCGAGCGTCAGGTTCACCATTCCTGCCTGGTTCAACACCCCCATGGCCTCGCCGATCGCCCAGCCTTTGACAAAACCCGACGGGTCGAGGCGCCCATCCATGCTTGCATGCCATGCGTCGAAGAGCCCGCTCGTCTCTTCGTAGAGGGCATCGCAGATTTCCAGAATCATCCGCGTCTCGACGTGCGCATCGTGCAGGTGCAACAGGCCGTCGCGAATGCGGCTGATCTCTGAGGTTGGACGGTAGGTCGAAAAGCGCTCTTCTATCTCCTCGAGTCGAGTAAAGCACGCCGCTATCGCCTTGTGGCTGATTGTGCCGATGACACCAAGAGATGCGGCGCTGCCAAAGACGGGTCGAACGATTCGGTGAACCGGTGCGGGCTCTAGCAACTAGTAGTTCGCCTGGTCGATGGCACTTTGCAGCGATTTCGCGTAACCATACCAGGAGTAGGTTGCGCCGCTGCACATGCTTGGCTGCTTATTAAAGAAATTCTGCCCCGCATTGGTGTTCGCGTTTAAACCTGTTGCCGCATTGTTGAATACCGCTGCGGTACAACTTGATCTGCGGTATCCAATGTTCCAATTGCCTGTCTGCTGCACAGATGCACTCTCTACCTGCCCATTGCTGATGGTCACTGTCACTTGCATGCGACCATAGCGGTAATTGAAATTGGTACCTGTGTATGTCCCACTATGCACCGTGGTGCCAGCAGGCGTAGCAGTGGGTTTCGGTGTCTTGGTAGGCGCCGGCGTTGATGTTGGCTTCGGGGACTTGCCGCTCGTGGCGCTCGGAGTTGGGGTGGGTGTAGACGTTGGCATCGGCGTTGCAGAGACTCCAGGATCTGGCGTAAGTGATGGGTCAGGGCTAAAGCTGATGCCGCCATCGTCTGGCGGCGTGTAGGCGAGGATGAGTCGCAACGCTGCGACGGTGAGGATCAGGGTGACGAGGCCGCGCTT
Organism: Candidatus Limnocylindrus sp.; assembly: GCA_046086645.1. Classification (GTDB taxonomy): domain Bacteria; phylum Chloroflexota; class Limnocylindria; order Limnocylindrales; family Limnocylindraceae; genus Limnocylindrus. Next base: position 4,340 of record JBJSXZ010000123.1, on the reverse strand, counting down.
CGGCATTACCAGTTGAAGCGCTCAAGGTGGACCTGGCGCTTTGGCACGCCGAGCTCCTTGAGGCTCTCCTCCACCGCCGCCATCATGCTTGGCGAGCCGCAGAGATAGATATCGCGATCGCGGATATCAGGGTATGAGGCCCAGAGTCCAGCGGGCGAGAGGGGATCGTCGCGGAATGCGTACTTATCGCGGCTTCCTAGCATGTAACTCACCTTAGCGCCGCGCATCTCGGCGATGCGGTCAACCTCGGCGCGCAGCACGAGCGACTCTTTTGAGGGGCCACGGTAGAGGAGCGCGAGATCGCCGCGTCGAGCTGGGAGCACTTCAAGGAGTGCACGTAGCGGCGTGATCCCGATGCCACCAGCAATCAGGAGCACCTTCTCGCGCGTGCGGACCGCGCCAGTCAAGATGCCGTACGGCCCTTCGAGAAAGATGCGCGTTCCTGGCCTAACGCGCTGCAACTCACGTGTGCGGTCGCCTAGCGCCTCAATCGTGAATCGCAGCGTCTTTCCGTCGGGACCAGCGGAGAGTGAAAACGGATGTGAACGCCACCAACCATCAAGGGTGAGGACACGTATGCCAAACCACTGCCCCGCACGAACATGAAGTCGGTGTAGCCCGTGGCCAGCGATATAGATTGACGTGACGCCAGGACGTTCAAGCACGACGTTTTCGACGTAGTAGCGATGCACGATGTTGCGGATCAATGGCTCGATAAAACGATGGATCACGAGTGGGACAAAGGTAACCGCGTAGATTGAGATCCACGTGATGAGTGCGATCTGATCGGTTGCAAAGTCGCTCCCGATCTTGATTTGGTGCAAGAATCCCAACGCAACGGCGATATATACATAGAGATGAATGCCATACCAGGTCTCATATGAGATGCGTGCACGCGCCGCGCGCACTGAGACGATAGCGACGACGATGAAGAGAGCGAGCGCAACGCTGCCGCCAAGGCCCCCCGGCTGATTGAACGTGAAGTCAACCGCAGATGCCCAAATCTCTCCAGGTGATGCGATCGAATCAAACGACGCGAAGGCGGCAGACGAGGCGATCGCGTGTGTGAGCAGGAGCCAAACGCTTGCAAAGCCGGCGAGTCGATGGAGACGCGAAGCCTCGTCACTCCCAACAACCTGATCGATCCAGGGCGCGCGCGACATGAGCAGCACGCCGACCAGCGCGAGATAGGTGCCGAAGATTGCGGTGAGCTGGCCAATCGACGTTACGAGGCCAATCGGGTCCGCAAGATTGCGTGCACCACCATGCCGAAGCCACATCCCAAGGAGGACGATGCCGACACCCAGCACGATCCAGTTCAGGTCCGACGGCAAGATCGACCAGCGCCGAGGCAAGGGCGGGCTGTTTTTCGGCAGTGCGCGTTGGGGCGAGGTCGTGGTTGTCATGCCCTAAGGATGGACGGCAGCCCCCCTAGGTGTCCTGTTGCCGTTCAAATGGTCGCGCTCTTGATATGAGAAATATCAAAAAATCAAGCGTGCACCCTAGCGCGGATGGGTAAGTGGGGCGGACCGCCCACCCGTTGCCTTGAGCAGGTCGTGCGGCGCGAGGGCGACCGAGAGGCCGCGCCTTCCGGCAGAGACAACGATCGAATCGAGCGAGAGCGCGCTCTGGTCGAGTAGGAGCGGGATCTGGCGCTTTGGACTCAGCGGGCTCACCCCACCCGGCACACTCCCTGTCACGCGTCGCACATCGTCGACGCTGGCGAGCGCTGCCCGTTTCGCCTCCAGCTCTGCTGCGATGGTTCGTTCTGATGCCTCGCTCGTACTCGGGATGACTGCGAAGGCATAGGAGCCCACTGCTGATGGCGCCCCTTCAAGTGCAAAGAGAAGTGTCTTGAAGAGCGTGCTTGGATCGATGCCCAGTTCGGCGGCAGCTGCTGCGCCGTACGCAACTCGGACCCCATGATGCTGCTCGACGCCCGTTGGCGGTGTGATCTCGTAGTGCAGAAGCCTGTGCGCGATATGTTGTTGCACGAGCAGCGCAACCCCTACAGTAGGCGCCGGTATTCGCGTCCTGTCACTCACCTGCAGAGCTGAGTGGGATGCGTACGATCATGCGGGCGCCACCAGAGGGTGACGACTCAACGGTGATCGTTCCGTTGTGGGCCAGTGCGATGTTCCGTGCGATTGCCAGGCCAAGGCCTGCCCCTCCATCGGTTCGTGCTGCACCGGCACCGCGGTAGAACGGCTCGAAGATTTTCTCGCGCTCGCTCTCCTGAACCCCTACACCAGAGTCATCGACCCAGATTGCTGCGCCGGCCGCATCGCTCCCGGCACCAATTGTGATTGCGCCTCGTGGCGGCGAGTGCCGCATCGCATTCTCAACAAGGCCAAGGACTAACTGAATCAGTCGATCACGATCGGCAGATACTGGCAGCTCAACAAGTTCAATTGCTTCATTGAGTGAGAAGTGGCCCTTTTGCACCATCGGGCGGGCTCGCTCGAAGGCGCTCCGTGCAATATCCCCAAGGTCTGTTGCGCCAAGCTTCACCCCTCCCCCCTGCAGGGTGACGAGGTCTGCGCTTAGCCGACCGAGCCGCTCCGACTCGGCGACGATGCCACGCAAGAGCTCGATCCCGGCTGGCTTCACAAGATTTTCACGTTCGAGGATTTCGGCACTCGACAAGATCACGGATGTTGGTGTGCGGAGCTCATGGGACGCGCTGGCCACCATCGCTCGCTCCCGAGCAGCAGCGGCAGCGATCGGCGCAAGGGCTCGTCGCGTGATCAAGAGTGCGACGCCAAGCGCTGCCCCAAGGGAAAGGAGCACGACGAATATGAGAGAGCTGAACAGGTTCTGCCGTTGTGCATTTCGCACGTCAAGGCGACCTGCAACTTGCACGTAAGCGAGTGCGGGTCCGGTTGGATCTTGTGGGTGGCGCAGCGGGATCGTAATCACCCGGTACTCCGCTCGACCAATCACAACGGTGAGTCCGATAGGTCCGTTGGCCTCATAGACCTGCGTGACAATCGGAAAATCGGTAAGCGTTTCTGTAGATAGCGCAAGGACCTCCCCTTCTGGAGAGATGACTGCCCACGGCCCACCCGCACCGTACTCTTCGTCGTTCAGGTCAGGCGGAATGCTTGGTGGTGCGTATGCACGGATGAGCGTGAGATAGCGCGCGTTCACTGCAACAGTTGCGTGGGCTCCAGAGCTACCATCGTCGCCCTCTTCATCATCGTCGTTATCGTCTTCGCCAGGATCTTCGCTCTCGCCCGGCATGCTCGGCGTCGGCCTCTCGCTCTTTTCGGGTTTCGGCGTAGGCCTAGCACTCGGCGTTGGAGTTGGCATGGGCGGAAGCTCATCTTGGATCGCCGCTGCGATCCGTGTTGCGCGCTCTACCAGTGCGGCATCGAGTCCAGCGTCAAGTGCATTGGTTCCCGCTACTGCACCGCCAATCGCCACAAGTCCAACGACGAGACCCGTGGCCGCAAGGATGAAGATCGTGATCTGGCGCTTTGTTCGCGAAAGGAGTGCCTCAACGCCCTCGCTCTCCGCGCGTGGCTGATACTTCACGCTACTTCTTCCTTTTCGTCTCGCTCAGTCGGTAGCCAACACCGCGAACGGTCTTCAGCAGGTCTGCGTGTCCCGCCTCTTCAAACTTATTCCGGAGATAGTGAACATACAAATCCACAACATTCGAGTAGACATCTGGCTCTGAGCCCCACACCTCGTCAAGGATCTGCTGCCGTGTGAGCACCGTATCGCGGTTGCGCAGCAGGTAGGCGAGGAGTGCATACTCGCGCGCTGAAAGATCGATCACCTGCTCGCCCTTCTTCAACGCGTGGCGCGCCTCATCGAGAATGAGTCCAGGGGCAATCTCACGGGTCGCCTCGCCGTTGAGACTCATCTCGCCGCGACGGCCGAGTGCACGCACGCGTGCGAGGAGTTCTGACGCGGCGAATGGTTTGGTCAGGTAGTCGTCCGCGCCAGCATCGAGCCCTTCTACGCGATCGTCGACCGTGCCGAGTGCGGTCAACATCAACACGGGGGTGGTGTCGCCAGCGTGGCGCATCTCGCGCAGGATGGACGACCCTTCAAGGTCGGGCAGCATGCGGTCGAGCAGGACCAGGTCCCAGGTGCCCGACTGCCAGCGCAACATCCCGTCGGCGCCGGTAGCGGCGAGCTCCGTCGTGTGCTGCTCGCCAGCAAGGAGCCGCACGATGAGTGGGCCGAGCCGTGCGTCGTCTTCGATCAACAAGATGTGCATAGGGTGATCGTGCGCGTCGCACGAGATACGGTCAAGCGCTCGGCCTGCTCTCTGTGCGTTTTCTCATTTATGAGCGTGGAGTGGTGCGCCCGGAGGGAATCGAACCCCC
>JBJSXZ010000122.1:0-2443 GCA_046086645.1 Candidatus Limnocylindrus sp. | reverse complement strand
AGGATGACGTGCGCGACTTTGTCTTGTGGAAGGCGGCAAAGGCGGGCGAGCCATCGTGGGAGACTGCGGTAGGAACGGGCCGCCCCGGCTGGCACTTGGAGTGCTCTGCGATGAGCATGCGCCACCTTGGTGAGCAGATTGATATTCACACCGGCGCAATCGACTTAATCTTCCCTCACCATGAGGATGAGATCGCGCAATCTGAGGCAGCCACGGGGAAGAAATTTGTCGGCACCTGGATGCACTGCGCCCACCTCCAGGTGAGTGGCGACAAGATGTCAAAGTCGCTCGGCAATATCGCCCGCGTGAGCGAACTTCTTGCTGCTGGCGCCGATCCACGAGCCCTCCGGATGGCGCTGATCTCAGCGCACTATCGGACGAGCCTCAACTACACGCCCGACTCGCTTGCAGCTGCTGGTGCAGCGATCAGCCGACTCGATGCATTCCAGACTGCGCTTCGCGCCCGTGTCGCTGGCGGGACCGCAGGGAGTGCCGACGCCGATGCGTCGGCGCAGACGATTGCAACGAGCAGTTGGGATCGCTTCGCTCGCTCAATGGATGACGACCTCGCCGTCCCAGAGGCACTCGCTGCACTCTTCGATCTCGTCCGCGACGGAAACCGTGCGCTCGATGCCGGCTGCAGTGGATCTGCTGCGACGGTGATGCTCGCAACCCTCGAGCAGATTGACGAAACGCTTGCGCTCCTCCCCGCTGCAGCAGAACTCCCTCACGGCGCGGCAGAGCTGCTTGAGGCCCGACGTGCCGCGCGCGCCGCAAAGTCTTGGAGCGACTCCGACCGCTTGCGCGATGAGCTCGCGGCACTCGGTGTTGTTGTTGAGGATGGACGCGACGGTCAGCGTTGGCGCATCGGCGGAGTTGGCGAGTGAGCGACGAGCAGCGCCCACAGCGCCCGCCGCGACAGCCTGGGCCGTGGCGCCCTCGCATAAAACGCCCTGGGCCGCGTGTTCGCCCGGCATACCCAGGCGGCGGCCCGCGCCCGTGGGCCTCGCGCCGCACGATTCCAACCCGCGGGATCGGACTCATCGCGGAAGGTGAAGAGATCATCGCTGGGCGTCGCCCCGTTGAGGAGGCGTTCGTCGCACGACGTGACCTAGTGAAACTCCTTGTCGTTCCGCAGCGGCGCGACGCCCTCCAACAGATTGTTTTGCATGCAACGGCCGTCCGGATCCCGATCATCGAGGTTGAGGGTGCCGTCATCGGCCAGCTGGCTGGGTTCGACGGACACCAGGGGGTGGCACTTGTCGTACGCCGCCGTCCCGAAGCCGCGCCAGAAGAGATCCTTGCGCGCGCGGTCGCTCGTGACGAGGCCCCCTTCATCGTCGCCCTTGATGGCGTCGAAGATCCGCAGAACTTCGGGAGCATGATCCGCAGCGCTGAGGCGGTCGGCGTGCACGGGATCATGATCGGGAGCACGGGGTCCGCGCCCCTCTCCCCCGCAGCGATCAAGGCGAGTGCTGGGGCGGTTGAACACCTCCTCGTCGCCCGCGTTGACAACCTTGCCGAGGAGCTCACTGCACTGCGCCTCAGGGGGATTCGGGTGGTGGGCGCTGAGGCCGAAGCGGCCCAGACCTATCGCGAGGCCGACCTCCGTGGTCCGATCTGTCTCGTCATTGGGGCTGAAGGGAAGGGGCTCTCGCCCGCCGTGCGCCGAAAGATCGACCTCTTCGTTCGCATTCCGATGGCAGGTAGAGTCGCGAGCCTCAACGCGGCGGTCGCTGGGTCTGTTCTCCTCTTCGAGATTCTCGGGCAGCGTCCCACACAGTGAGTCTGGCACGATCTGTGTCATATCCAGAATTTGGGCTGAGTGAGGCTGACCTGGTCGATGCAGCGCCTGACGGGGTAACTGATGCGGGCAAAGAGCCGCTTCTGAGCCCCGCCGGTTGACCACCCTGCTCGAGGGGTCTATGCTCATCACTCACCGACGGGCCGCAAGGTATCCCGACGTGCGCCGATGTAGCTCAATGGTAGAGCAACGGTTTTGTAAACCGTAGGTTCCGGGTTCAAGTCCCGGTGTCGGCTCCAGCAACAGGCACGGGTAGGTTGAGCAGGTGGTGAGCTCCGCTGACTGTAGATCAGCCGTCTTTGACTGTGGGGGTTCGATTCCCTTCCTGCCCACCAACGCTGAGAGTGATCAAGAGGTAAACCGGAAGAACAGGACTGGCCCACGTAGCTCAGCTGGCAGAGCACGTCATTGGTAATGACGAGGTCACCGGTTCAAGTCCGGTCGTGGGCTCCACCGCCAGGTGGAAAAGCGAGAACCGTCGGCGCTCATCAAGCGACGGTAGTGAGAATCGGAGAGACATTCGAGATGGCAAAGCAGAAGTTTGAGCGGTCGAAGCCGCACGTGAACATCGGGACGATCGGACACATCGACCACGGCAAGACGAGCTTGACCGCCGCGATCTCGAAGTACCTCGCCCTC
>JBJSXZ010000121.1:0-1775 GCA_046086645.1 Candidatus Limnocylindrus sp. | reverse complement strand
GCGAACTGGTCATCGACGAGTCGGCCGGACGCGTTGCAACGCTCGCCGACTGGGCAACCGGACGCCCGCGGATCCTTGTGACCTCACTCCTCGCGGCGATGCAACCAACGATCGACGCGATAGCACTCGCTGCGGGTGCGCTCGTCTTGCGGCCAGGCGATCGACTCCCCCTTGAAGAGGTTACGCGGCGCTGCCTGACTCTCGGCTATGAGCCGGTGCCGCTCGTTGGTGGGCGTGGTGAGTTTGCCCGCCGAGGGGGGATCGTCGACCTCTTCCCCGCTGGAGCCGAGTCACCTCTGCGGGTGGAGTGGTTCGGCGACGAGATCGAGTCGATTCGCCAGATCGCCCCGGCCGACCAGCGGAGCCGCGCGACCGTGGCCGAGGCGCGCCTCCTCCCCGCAAGCGAGTTCCCCCTTACTACGGAGCGCGTCGCTGCCGCGCGTGCGGCCGCCGAGCGATTTGCCGCAGGAGCGCCCTTGCCACCCCGCCTCCTCGCCGATCTTGAGCTCTGGGAGGGGTCGTTAGCACGTGGGAGCGCTGAGCGAGGCGATGGAGTCGAGCTCTGGGCGCCACTCCTTGCCACCTCACGCGCGATCGATCAGGTGGGCGATGCCCTCTTGATCCTCGACGAGCCGGGAGAACTGCGGAGCACTGCCGAGTCGCTCGCGCGGCAGAGCAACGATCGTCACGACACGCTGCGCACGACGCGCCTCCTCCCCGACGCTTGGCCTTCGTCGACGCCAGCAGTAGAAGAGACATGCCGCACCCTAGCCCTTGCTGGAGCGGCGCGACTCGCGATCACGTGGAGCTCCGATTCAGGGCGCCTCATCGATGTCGTCGGAACTGATGCCTTCGGCTGGCACGATCCGATTGTTCCCGCAGGCCGCACGCGTGCCCTCGCCGAAGGGCTCGCCTCGTGGCGTCGTGATGACGCGCAGGTCATCGTCATCTCCGAACAGGCCGGGCGCCTTGTAGAACTCTTTGTCGAAGCGGGCGAGCGCGTCACGCTGAGCGCACAGGTTGATGCAGGGCTGGCGGTTGGCTCGCTGCAGGTGCTTGCCGGAGGACTCGATGGCGGATTTCAAGGTGGTGTCGACGGGCTGACGATCATCACCGACCGAGAGCTCTTTGGCGCAACGCGCGTTCGACGCGCAGCGGTGCACCGACGTGGCATCACGCGCGAGGCCGCAGAGCGGCTTACGCCTGGTGATCACCTTGTGCATGTCGACCACGGAGTCGGCACCTTCATCCAGATGGTTCGCCGTGGCGGTGCGGGTGACGCGCGTGACTATTTAGAAATTGAATATGGCGGTGGTGATCGTGTCTTTGTTCCGGTAGAGCAGCTTGCGCGCATCGCGCGCTACACCGGATCGGATCATCCGCAGCTCAGCCGGCTCGGCGGTGGCGAGTGGCGTCGCGCGAAGGAGCGCGCCAAGAAGGCGGCCGATGACCTTGCCGACGAGTTGTTGCGCATCTACGCGGCGCGCGAACTTGCGCACCGCACACCGCTGCAGTTGGGAAGCCCGTGGCTCGCCGAGTTCGAGGCCGCCTTCCCGTATCGCGAAACCCCCGACCAGTTCACCGCCATTGAGGCGGTGAAGGGCGACCTTGCGCAACCACGCCCGATGGACCGGGTGATCGTGGGCGATGTGGGGTACGGGAAGACCGAGGTTGCGCTTCGCGCCGCCTTCGCCACCCTCGAAGCGGGACGCCAGGTGGCCGTGCTCGTGCCAACAACCGTGCTCGCCCTCCAGCACATCGAGACCTTCCGCCGC
>JBJSXZ010000120.1:0-8101 GCA_046086645.1 Candidatus Limnocylindrus sp. | reverse complement strand
ACTCAGCGGCGTGGCGAAAATGAAGAAGAGGCCAGGAATCGTCACGAAGAGAGAGAAGAGGAAGAACCAGCGCTTCCGAGCGATGATCTTATCCACGTTGTGACCCCTCAAGCGCCGTTGGGATATCACCTGCCGAAATGCCGTAGAAGTATGGCGACGCAAATCGGTCGCGCTTGATGACGGCGCGGAGGATGAGGCGCGTGACGGTAATGGCGGTAAACATCGAGCAAAGCACACCGATGATCAAGACCAACGCAAACCCTTTGATCGTCGAGGAACCGAAGTAGAAGAGGATGAATGCGGTAATGAGGCTCGATACATTCGAATCCAAGATTGAGTTCCAGGCGCGGCTAAAGCCCGCCTCAACTGCAGGGCCAACGCGCTTCCCAATGCGGAGCTCTTCCTTCGTACGCTCAAAGATCAAGATATTCGCGTCGACCGCCATACCGATCGACAGTACAAACCCTGCAATTCCTGCTAGCGTCAAGGTGACGGGGACCACCCGAAAGATCGCGAGCACGAGCACCATGTAGAAGAGAAGAGCAATGTTCGCAACGCCACCAGCAAGGCGGTAGTGCAGGAGCATGAACAAGAAGACGAGCACGATCCCCACGAGCCCGGCGAAGATCGCCTGAGTGAGGAAGGCGGCACCGAGTGTGGCCTTCACCGAGGTGACGCCGATCTCTGCTATTGGGAACGGGAGCGAGCCGAACTTAAGGATCGTGACAAGATTCGTCGCCTCGTCAAGCGGGAAACCGGAGGCACCACCGCCGCTGATCTGCGCTTCGCCACCGGTGATAGCCGACTGGATGTACGGTGCCGAGACAACCGTGCCGTCGAGGGAGATGACGAAATACGATCCGAGGTTTGCCTTGGTCCATGTCGCGAAGAGCCCAGCACCTTCGCTCTTGAGCGTAAAGGCGACCACACGACGACCGGTTGAATCGGTTGCAACATTGGAGCTCGCAATCTGGTCGCCCGAGAAAAGTGGTTTCAGTTTCGTATCGGTCAGCTTCGTGCCGGCAGTCGGTACAGCTGAGACGCCAGTTGTTGTCTGACCACTTACGAGATCAACGTAGCCGTACACATCGCGTGGGAGCGGAATCAGATCGAGTCGCCCCGTTGTGCCGAGCAACGCTCGGATAGCATCTGGGTCGCTCACGCCAGGGAGCTCGACCACAATGCGGTCGCTCCCCTGGGTTTGTACGAGTGGCTCGGCGACTCCGGTTGTGTTGACGCGACGCTCAATGATGTCGCGGATCGTTGCAACATCGGCCGCGGTCGCTACTTGATCGCCAACCTTCTGCACCTGGTACTCAACACGGAGGCCGCCACGGAGGTCAAGGCCGAGTTTGGTCTCGATGGGTCGCGTAGTGCCACCTGCAGCGGGAAGCTTCAGGTTTGGGAGTAGGTCAATAGCCAGGGCAAGCAGCCCGACGGCAAGGATGAGGAACGGGGTGACCCTACGCATTGCGAGAATCCTAGCAGGGGGCGGCGAACCCTCGCCTCGACCTACTCCGCAGCGAGCGTTGAGGCGATCCGAGCTGCAAGCGCCGGCCCAATACCAGGGAGAGCAGCAAGCTCTTCAACACTCGCGGCAGCGATCCCAGCAGCCGAGCCGAATCGACGAAGCAGCGCCTTCCGCCGCGAGGCCCCAAGGCCAGGAATCTCATCAAGGCGACTCACCGTTGCCGCCTTGCTCCTCAGCGTCCGGTGGTAGCCGATTGAGAACCGATGCGCCTCATCTCTCAACCGCTGAAGCAGTCGCAAGCCTGGATCGCTCGCTGGCAAGAGAATTGGCGTGCGTGCACCAGCGGGCCAGAGCTCTTCGCGTTGCTTTGCAAGGCCGAAGAGCGGGATGTGCACGCCTGCCTCTGTGAGGGCGGCCGCAGCGGCTGCAACCTGGCCCTGGCCTCCGTCAATGATGAGGAGGTCTGGCAGTGCCCACGCCTCTGCCTCAGCCTCGCCAGCGCGCGATCCACTCGCAGCGGCACGTGCAAACCGACGCGTTAACACCTCCCGATGCGCGGCAAAGTCATCTTGACCAAGGACCCCCTTTACGCGAAAGCGTCGATACTCTTTCGGCGCAAGGCGCCCGTCGACCGCAACCGTCAGTGCAGCAACGGTAAATGCACCCTGGATCGTCGAAACGTCGGTGCACTCAATGCGCATGGGGACTTGCTCAAGTCCAAGGCCGGCGACGAGTGAGGCGAGTGCCGTCTCCGCACGCTCGCGATCGGCATCCTCCTCGGCCTCACTTTTGGCAAGCCACTCGCCTGCATTGCGCTCGGCAAGGCGCAAGAGTCGTGCACGGTCGCCGCGCTTCGGCAAGCGAAAGTCCACACTCGATCCGCGACGAGAGGTGAGGAACTCGGCGACCTCAGGATCATCAATTGGTAGAGCAGTTGCGATTGATGGTGGAATCTCTCCTGCGCGCGCATAGTATTGCGCGGCAAATGCGGCAAGAATCTCTGCGTCATCCGCACCGCGCGCATCCATTCGGTGGACATCGCGCCCGACGAGTGCTGAGTCTCGAATTTGAAAGCACGCTACCGCCGTCCGCTCTCCTCGGCGCGCCACCCCGAGGATATCCTCGTCTGGTCGGCCCGCAGGTGGAACCCGCTGCGCCTCAAACGAGGTTTCAAGCGCCAAGACGGTGTCGCGGATCCGTGCTGCGTCTTCAAAGGCCTCGCGCTCGCTCGCAGCATCCATGCGAGCCTTGAGTGCGGATATGGCACGTGATGAGCGACCAGAAAGGAAGAGTTCGAGGCTCGCGATCTCAGCGTTGTACTCTTCTACAGTTACGTTGCCAAGGCACGGGCCCTGACAGCGCTTGAGGTGAAAGAGGAGGCAGGGCCGCTGCAGTGCCTGCTCGCCTGGCGCGATGGCGATTTCGCAGGTGCGGAATGCGAAGAGTCGGCGAATTGCGGACATGGCCGTATTCACCGATCCAGGAGATACGTATGGGCCGAAGTAGCGCGAGCCATCGCGCACGATGCGGCGAGTGCGCTCAATGCGCGGGTACGGATCATTCGTCACGCGAATATACGGGTACGATCGATCATCACGGAGTCGGATATTGAAACGTGGCAGATGCTTCCGTATCAAGTTCGCCTCGAGGACGAGTGCCTCTTTCGGCGAATCGGTCACCGTCCAATCAATAGCAGTCACGGCGGCGATCTCATCGCGCATCCGATGCGCTCCAGGCTCGCCCTTCGCCTGCCAATAGCTCCGCACGCGCTGCTTCAGGCGCGTTGCCTTTCCAACGTAGACAACGCGACCAGACGCATCCGAGAAGAGGTAGACGCCGGGCGCATCTGGGAGGGCGCTCAGTGCGGCCGCGACGGCCACTGGGGGTGCGGGCTGAACAACGCTGCGCTTAGTGTTCATCGGCAACCGACACTGGACTACGCAGCGCCGACCGACGATGCAAGATCCGTAACACCAGATCGAGTGCCTACCGGAGTTCCGTGACTGCTGCCGCGTCAACCACATTGGCAAGTCCGTCACCTGGGCCTAGAGCGGAACGAATTATGACAGCACTCCGCCGAAGTGCCTCCCCCCGTGCGTCGCGAAGGTCGTAAGCCAGCGCGCGATAGGGAGCGAAGCGAGTGCGTTGGGCAGCATCGACGAGTTGATCGAGCGCACGCTCGAGGAGTTGTGCGGCGTGGAGGCCCGCACGATCTAGGTCATGGTCCGCGTGCCGGGGAGGTTCGCGCTCTGCCACGCTTACTCCAACGAGTGAATCGGATCGCCGCGTAGTGCCAGTGCGAGGTAGCGCCCTGTATGGCTTCGTTTCACCTTTGCTACCTGCTCTGGGGTGCCCTCCGCCAGAAGTTCGCCACCGCGGCTTCCGCCTTCGGGACCAAGGTCGATCACCCAGTCGGCGGTCTTGATCACCTCGAGATTGTGCTCGATCACCACCACGCTATTGCCCGCGTCAACGAGTCGATGCAGCACGTGGAGGAGTCGCTCCACATCGGCGAAGTGCAGACCCGTCGTTGGCTCGTCGAGGATATACATCGTCCGTCCAGTTGAACGGCGTGCAAGCTCCGTTGCAAGCTTGATGCGCTGAGCCTCGCCGCCCGACAGGGTGGTTGCGGGCTGACCTAGGCGCAGATAACCAAGCCCAACCTCGCTCAGTGTCTGAAGGCGGTTGCGAATCGCGGGCACCGCTGCAAAGCGCTCGAGTGCGTCTTCCACTTGCAGCGCCAGCACGTCGGCGATCGTCATCCCTTTCCACGTCACCTCAAGCGCCTCGCGGTTATAGCGCTTCCCTTGGCAGGTTTCGCACGGTACGTAAACATCGGGGAGGAACTGCATCTCAATCTGAAGGATCCCGTCGCCGGAGCACGTTTCGCAGCGACCGCCCTTGACGTTGAATGAGAAGCGACCCGCGGAGTAACCGCGGAGACGCGCCTCTTGGGTTGCTGCAAAAAGCTCGCGAATCGGCGTGAAGAGGCCGACATACGTCGCCGGGTTCGATCGCGGCGTGCGGCCGATGGGGCTCTGGTCGATCTCGATTGCCTTATCGATTTGGTCAAGCCCTGTCACACGCTCGTGAGCGCCCGGCCGCTCCTTCGCCCCATGAAGTCGACGAGCAAGAGCTCGTTGCAAGATGTCGGTGACGAGCGTGCTTTTGCCACTCCCCGAGACACCAGTGACGGCGACAAACTTGCCGAGGGGGAACTCCACATCGAGGTTTTTCAGGTTGTGCTCGCTCGCCCCCTTCACCACAACAGAGTTTCCGCTCCCAGATCGGCGCGACTTCGGCACCGGAACGGCCCTATCACCGCGCAAGAACGCACCGGTGATCGACTCCTTGGCGGCGAGAAGTTGCTTGAAGGTGCCGTTTGAGATGACGCGTCCGCCATGCTCTCCTGCGCCTGGGCCAATGTCGACAACCCAGTCGGCTGTACGAATCGTCTCCTCGTCGTGTTCAACGACGAGGACGGTATTACCAAGGTCACGGAGCCGCACGAGTGTTTCAATCAGTCGCGCATTGTCTCGTTGGTGCAACCCAATCGATGGTTCGTCGAGGATGTAGAGCACACCAACTAGCTTCGATCCAATCTGCGTCGCGAGCCGTATGCGTTGCGCCTCACCACCAGAAAGCGTCGTAGCGGCGCGGTCTACTGTGAGGTAGTCGAGCCCAACATCCACCAGGAAGCCGGCCCGCTCTGAAATCTCCTTGATGATTGCCTTGGCGATCGTTCGCTCGCGTTCGGGCAGGTGAGATGCGAGCGAGTCGATCCAGACGGTAAGGTCACCGATCGGCAGTGCCGCAACCTGTGCAATGTTCTCTCCAGCAACACGAACGGCAAGGATCTCCGGCTTGAGGCGTCGACCCTTACAGGAAGGACACGGCCGAGAGACCATGTAGCGCTCGATCTCGCTGCGCACGAGCTCTGAGTCTGTCTCGCGGTGCCGCCGTTCAAGATTCGCGACGACTCCCTCGAACGCCGCCTTGTAGGTGTTGGAGTAGTTGCGATTTTCGTAGGTGACGGTGAACCGCTCCTCGCGGTCCGCACCGAGGAGATACTCCTGCGCCGCAAAGGGAAGCTCACCGATCGGCGTTTTCGGGTTCCATCGTTTCGCCTTCATTGCAGCAACGACCACCTTCAGGTACCAGCTCCCCTCCGGTGAGCGCGACCACGGGATAAGGCCGCCATCGGTCACCGACTTCTCTGGGTCGATCACACGCTCAGGATCAACCTCAAGGCGGAACCCGAGCCCCGTGCACTCCGGACATGCACCATGCGGCGAATTGAAGCTGAATGAACGCGGCTGCAGATCATCGATCACGGTGCCGTCGTAGGGGCATCCGAGCTTCTCGCTAAAGAGTCGCTCTTCAAAGACGGGCTTGCCGTCTTCGACCGCCGAGGCAACAATCACGAGCCCATCGCCGAGCTTCATCGCCGTCTCCACGGAGTCGGCAAGGCGGCTGCGATCGGGCGGCGGCAGCTTCGCCCCCTTCTCATCTACAGGGTGGCGCACGATGAAGCGATCGACGATCACCTCGATGGTGTGCTTACGCTTCTTGTCGAGTTTCGGCGCATCATCAAGATCGTGCTGTACGCCGTTTACCCGAACGCGACTAAATCCCGCCTTACGCGCTGCTTGATAGAACGTCTCTCCCTCACCCTTACGGTCACGGAGGACTGGGCCGAGCACGAGCAACCGCGTGCCATCTGGGAGCTTGAGGATCTCATCAACGATGTGGTCGAGTGAGACGCGACTGATCGGGCGATCGCACACGGGACAGTGCGGCGTCCCAGCGCGAGCGTACAAGAGCCTCAGGTGATCCCAGATCTCTGTGATGGTGCCGACGGTTGAGCGCGGATTGCGAGACGATCCCTTCTGGTCGATGGAGATCGCAGGTGAGAGTCCGTCAATTGAGTCGACATCAGGCTTCTCCATCTGCCCGAGGAACTGGCGTGCGTATGCGGAGAGACTTTCGACATAGCGGCGTTGACCTTCGGCATAGATCGTGTCGAACGCGAGGCTCGACTTTCCCGAGCCAGAGATCCCCGTCACCACGACAAGCTGGTCTCGTGGGATCTCGAGATCGATGCCCTTTAGGTTGTGCTCGCGCGCACCGCGAATCACAATCTTGTCCTGACCCACTAGCCCCTCCGCTTCGGTCGCTCACCGCGCCGCTTAATGACGTTTGGCGTCACACTTGGATCCCATGTGTTCCGTCGCGGGGGCTGTGGCGCTCCTGCGCCCGCCTCACCACTACTCGCTGGAAGAGTATCCGAAGCATCAACGTGCTCATCGCGCAGGCCGGGGAGCCAGTCGGCTGCTGAATCAAGCGCCGGGGCCACAATAGTACGGCTCACCTGCCCAGGAGCACGCTGTGGGGGAGCGGGCGGGGCAACCCCCCGCTCCCCCATTCGCTCCACAGCCGTCGCGGCACGTTCGGCAAGGCGCTGGATCACCGCCGAATGGTCTTCGCCGAGCACGCCGCGACGTAGGGTACGCAACTCATCGCGCAGTGCTGCGGCTCGTTCAAACTCAAGCTCTTTTGCTGCGAGTCGCATCTGCGCTTCAAGCTGCTTCACGAGCTTCTCGATTTCGCTTCTGCCGATCTCACTGAGTTCCCCGCCGCTCCCACCTGCGTACGTATCTGCCTTCTCAGCGACCGCCTTGAGCCGATCGTTCAGATCACGGATCGGCTTTGAAATCGTAGTTGCAACGATGCCGTGTGCGGCGTTCCAACGCTCTTGGATCCCACGACGGCGATCCGTTTCAGAGATCGCCACGCGCATCGAATCTGTCATCGTGTCAGCGTAGAAAACCACTTCACCACCGACGTTTCGTGCGGCACGTCCGACCGTTTGAATCAGTGCCCAAGCACTACGTAGGAAGCCTTCTTTATCTGCATCGAGGATGGCAACGAGTGTGACCTCAGGGAGGTCAATCCCCTCTCGCAAGAGGTTGATCCCAACAATCACGTCAAAGACACCAAGTCGCAGGTCTCGCAAGATTTCAATCCGCTCGAGCGTATCGATCTCGCTATGGAGGTAGCGCACCCGCACGCCAGCCTCCTCCAGATACGAGGCAAGCTCTTCCGCCATGCGCTTTGTGAGGGTTGTGACGATCACACGCTCCTTACGTGTGATTCGTTCTTGAATGCGTCGCATCAGGTCATCGATCTGACCTGTAGTTGGCATAACTGTAATCTTTGGATCAACGACGCCAGTTGGGCGGATGAGTTGCTCAACGACCTTATCGGCATGCGTGAGCTCGTAACTCCCCGGGGTTGCAGACACATAGATCGCCTGGCGCACGCTCGCCTCAAACTCTTCGAAAGTGAGCGGGCGGTTGTCCAAGGCGCTCGGCAGCCGAAAGCCAAAGTCGACCAGGATCTCTTTCCGGGAGCGATCATTCTTGTACATGCCGACAACCTGCGGAATACTCATATGGCTCTCGTCAACGACGAGGAGCCAGTCGGCCGGGAAATAGTCGAGCAAGGTCCAGGGCCGCGAGCCAGGCTCGCGGCGACTCAGATGACGCGAATAGTTCTCGATACCCGAGCAGAAGCCGACCTCACGCATCATCTCTAGATCAAAGGTCGTGCGCTGGCGCAGGCGGGCTG
>JBJSXZ010000119.1:0-8009 GCA_046086645.1 Candidatus Limnocylindrus sp. | reverse complement strand
CGTCGCCGCGCCTGATACCCTAACCGTCAGGTAGCGACGGGAGGCACATGGACGATCACGGACCGCATCAACCCAGATCACGAGGTTGGCGGGCGCGCCTCGCACTCGCCATCGCACTCCCGATACTCGTCACTGGGCTAGGACTCGCGCAAGCTGGCCCTGTGCGCGGCGACGCCCTGGACGACGCCCTGGCCGAGCAAAAGGCGCTCGCAGCGCAACTTGCGAAGCAGCAGCAGGCCCTCGAAGCGCTGATCGCCCAGCAGGGGAGCCTATCAAGCGAGATCGCTGCGACAACTGCCTCGCTTGCCAAGAACACCGCTTCGCTAGCGAATATCACGACCCAGATCCAAAAGATCACGGTTGCTGTGGCAACAGCACAGCGTTCACTCCTGCAACTTAACAGTGCAGTGGAGACGCTCGACAAAGAGATCTCGCGCCTTACGGCGCAGCAAGAGGAAAAGGCGCGCGATCTTGCAATCCGGCGCGATATTCTCGCAGCTCGGATACGCGAGGCCTATATTGCCGATGCTACGCCGCCCCTCTGGATCCTCTTCTCGGGCCAGAGCTTCACTGATATCTTGCTCGACATCGCTGGCTTCAACGCACTCGGCACTGCCGACGTAGCGCTAGCACAGGGGATCAGCCGTGACGCTGCACGTATCGCTGCAATAGCCGAACAGGTTCGCAAGAATCGCGTAGAAACAGCTCGTCTGCGTGAAGCTGCAGCTCGGCAGAAGGCGGCACTCGACCTGCAGGTCGCGGCACTCAACGCGGCAAAGGAGCGGCTCGCTGCAGCGATCGCCGCCCAGAAGAAGATGCTGGAGGAGCAGAAAGCCGCGATGGCGCGCGTGCAGAAGAGCAAGGCGAAGCTTGCTGCCGCAGTGGCGGCACTCAAATTGCAAGAGGCACAGGTGAAGGCAACTATTGATCGACTCCTCGGAGAAAACTACAACTCGGGCATCCCCACGAATTACGTGGGTGGATGGACTTGGCCAATCCTTCGAGACGTGACTGGATTTGTGAAACCGAAGAATAGTTTCAGGCCGTACATTTCACAAAAATACGGCTGTGTCAGCTGGAAGGTGTATCCACGTCGTGCCGGCTGCCCGTCCTCAGCGCCATACTTCCATAATGGAGTTGATATCGCGGCTGCTGCGGGCACGCCGATCTACGCCGCTGCATCTGGGAAGGTCGTCCTTGCTGGCATTTGCAGTTACTGCGTCGTGTGGAAAGGGATGCGCCCGCTTGCCTGGGTCTGGATTGCACACTCGAAGTCGCTGGTAAGCTTCTACATGCATATCGGTGACGGACAGGTTGCAAGCCAGCCCCGGTGGAGGGTGAGCGTTGGGGAGATCGTGTCGGCCGGTCAGCTCATCGCGTTCGTGGGAACGACAGGAAATGTCACCGGTGCGCATTTACATCTCGGACTGCTCTACAAGGGACAGTATGCGTGCATCCAGCGCTACCTCCCGCAGGGGGCGTGCCCTGCAAACTGATCAGCAGATCACCGTCGCCGCAATCGCGCAACTGCTCAGCGATTTCGATATCGCTGTCGGGAGTCGGCAAGAGCGGGCGGGTGCATACGTGTGGGACCTCGACCTTGACGGTGAGCGCCGCCGGGCGCTGAAGGTGACGCTGATCTTTGAGGATCGCCCCGACGGCGTGCTCATCGCGTGGGCCCATCTTGCACCACCGCTTGGTGATGGCCTACGGAAGGCGTATCGGCAGTTGCTCGAATGGAATGAACGATTCCTCTTCGTAAAGTTCGGGATAGCAGAAGATGGACGACCAGTGCTGAGCTTCGAACTGGATGCGGCAACAGCGAGTCGCGATGCGTTGCGTGAAGGGCTCGCCCGCATCCTGCTGATCGCCGACCTGTTGCTCGACGAGATGGCGCCGTGGATCTGGATCGGGGGAAAGATGCCGGCCGACGATGCTGCGCCACGGCGGAATCGCCCCCTCTTGAGCGCCGATCCTCGCCTCCCTGCTCGCCTCGAGGGGTAGACACGAAGGTTTACACTCAGCATATGGCTGATCTAGATCGTCCCCTGCGCCCTGTCCCTGCGCCAGCGCCGAACGTGCTGACCGGCGAGAATGCCGACGTCTACTTCTTGCGCACCGAGCAGGTGCTTAACGCCGATGGGCGCAACCCCCAGGTTGTGATGGAGGTTTTCTGTCGGCGCGACGATGCAGTTCTCTGTGGCATCGACGAGGCGAAAGCACTGCTCGCAGTCGCCCTCGAGCGCGATGCCGAAGCTGGCCACGCAGCGGTGTGGGCGCTGAAGGACGGCGATCGCGTTGCAGCGAAGGAGGTCGTACTGCGCATCCATGCCCCGTATCTGAGCATCGCCCACCTCGAGACGGCCTATCTCGGCATGCTTGCGCACGGAACAGGATGGGCGACCGCCACGCGGAGCGTTGTCGACGCTGCCGCCCCCACGCCGGTCGTTGCCTTCGGGGCGCGGCATGTACACCCGAATGTTGCCGATCGACTCGACCATGCCGCGATCATCGGCGGAGCCGCGGGTGCGTCGACGACTGCAGGGAGCCAGCGAAACTCGCTCGCCCCGGTCGGGACGATGCCCCATGCGTTGATGTTGATCTACGGCGATACGGTTGAGGCCGCGCTCGCCTATGACCGCTCGGCTGAGCCGGAGGCACCGCGCATTGTCTTGGTCGACACGTTCCGCGATGAGGCAGAGGAGTCGGCACGGGTCGCCGCAGCACTCGGCGAGCGCCTGTCAGGGGTGCGCCTCGATCGCGCGAGCGAACTCGGCGGCGTGACGCCAGAACTTGTCCGCGAGGTGCGCGAGGCGCTCGATGCCGCCGGTGCACGCCACGCGAAGATCATCATCTCCGGCGGCATCACCCTCGAGCGCATCGCGGCCTTCAAGGCGGCTGGTTCGCCCGTCGACACATTCGCCGTCGGGAGCTCCATCTCAGGAAGTCGTCCGATCGACTTCACCGCAGACATCCATGCAATCGACGGGCAGCCAGTCGGCAAGCGCGGCCGTGGCGTCGGCGAGACTCTTGCGCCGCGCCTACGCCAGGTTGACCTTGCCGCATGGCGCGCGGCGACGAACCGATAAGATCAGGCTATGCCAGTAACGATCGCCAAGCCAGCCAGTACGGCGCGCGACCTCCTGACGCAGTCGGAGGCGATCGCTCGAGCGGCCGCCATTCACGACGTTCAATACGACCTTGAGCTCGGCCTGACCGCGCGTGCAGAAACATTTACGGGGCGCATCACGATCTCCTTCCAGCTCGACCCGAATCCGCCGGCAGGGTCAACCTTCCTCTGCTTTCGCGGTCGCACCATCGAGTCGCTCCGAATCAACGGAGCGCTGATCGACGCACCAGACTGGAACGGCTATCGCATCAATCTGCCACTCGCCGCACTTAATAGAGGGTCAGCCAACACCATTGAGGTTGCCTACGAGAATGCCTACGACGCTGGCGGCGACGGGGTCTTCCGCACCATCGATCCAGAAGACGACGCCGAGTACATCTACACGAACTTCGAGCCGTACGAGTCGCATCGCATGGCGCCGCTATTCAACCAGCCCGACATCAAGGCGCGCCTGTCGCTGCGCATCCTCGCCCCCGCAGAGTGGATCGTTCTTGCCAACTCGCCTGAGCTGAGCCGTGGCACAACCGATGCGAACGGTCGTGCGCTTCGGACCTTTGCCGAGACGCCGCCGCTCTCGGCGTACCTCTTCGCTATGGCGGCCGGTGCCTATGTCGGTCGGCAGTTCGCCGTGCCGGTTCCTGGTCGCGCCGAGCCTCTCCCAGTCGGCCTCTGGTCGCGCCGCTCGCTCGAGCGCTATCTCTCCTACGACCTCTTTGAAACGATGACGGCACAGGCACTCGCCTATTACGGCGAGCTCTTCGGTCGCGTCTATCCTTTTGAAAAGCTCGATCACGTCTTCTGTGCCGAGTTCAATCCCGGCGCGATGGAGAACGTTGGCCTGATCACCTACGGTGAGGGGTATCTCTTCCGCAGTACGCCTACACCGAGCGACATCACGGATCTCGCCGAGGTTGTCTTCCACGAGATTGCCCACATGTGGTTCGGGAACCTCGTGACGATGCGCTGGTGGAACGACCTCTGGTTGAATGAATCATTCGCGACTTATGCTTCGTACCTCTGCCTCACCGAGGGCTCTGAGCACACGGGGGCGTGGCGCGAGTTCAACATGCAGCTGAAGCGCTGGGCCCTCGCTGAAGATGACGCGCCAACGACCCACCCGATCGCAGGCACCGTCGAAGACACCGATCAGACGTTCTTGAACTTTGACGGGATCACCTATGGGAAGGGTGGTGCCGTACTCAAGCAGCTCGGTGCACGGCTTGGTCGCGCCGGATTCAGTGCGGGCCTACGTCTCCACTTTGAGCGACACGCTTTCGGGAATGCGACGCTGGACGAATTCCTCGCCTCGCTGCAAGAGGGGAGTGGGGTCGACCTCTCGGCATGGTCAAAGCAGTGGCTGCAGACGAGCGGGCCGAATCGTCTCGGTGCACGGATTGAGCCCGACACGAATGAAAAGATCCGACGACTTCTTGTCACCCAAGAGGTCGCCTCAGGTGACAATGTGTTGCGCGAGCATCTTCTGAAGGTTGCGCTCCTCCAGGCCGCGCCAAACGGTCGCATTGCGATTGAGGGGCACGAAGTCTTGGTGAACGGCGCTGAGACCGAGGTTCCTACAGCAGTGGGCAGACCACTCCCGCTCGGCGTTGTTGCCAACTATGAAGACTTGGCTGTCGGCAAGCTCGAGCTCGATCCTGCCACGATTGCCCTTGTAGCGGATCGACTGGAGGATATCCCCGACAGCCTTCTCCGACAGGTGATCTGGGGGGCGCTCTGGGAGGCGGTGCGCGACGGCCGATATCCGATGACCGCATATGCGCGCCTGCTTGAAACGCGCCTGCCGAAGGAGCCAGACTCCGCCATCGTCCAGCAGGTCATCGGAGGCACTATGGGGCCACTGCTGATGCGCTGGCTCCCCGATGGCGAGCGTGAGGCGTGGGGGAGTCGATTCGTTTCCGCCGCCCGCGCTCGTCTCGCCGAGGGTGGTGATGAGGGGCTCTTGATCGTCTGGTCGCGCGCCCTCGTGACGGCAGCGGTCACGCCGCGCGACGTTGAAGAGGGCTGGCAGGTCGCCACCGGCGAGACCCCCCTTGAGGGTGTCGAAATCGACCAAGACCATCGTTGGTCGCTGCTCATTCGCGGGGCCTCGCTTGGCCTGCCGCAAACCGCCGAGCGGCTGCGGGGCGAAGGGCTCCGCGATCCGAGCGACCGCGGTGCACGTGCCCTCCTCTCTGCCGCTGCTGCCGAGCCGAGCGTTGCCGTAAAGCGCGCAACCTGGGAGAGGCTCTTCTCGCATGAAGGGTACGGGAGTGTGAAGAAGACCCTTGCTGCCGGCGCAGGCTTCGCCTGGCCGTGGCAGCGCGAACTGCTGGCGCCGTATGTTGCCAAGCTCCCCGCCGCACTCCTCGTGCTCGGCTCTGCCGATCCAACACTTGCGCGAGATCTCGTGACGCGTGCGATGCCACTCAGCCTTTGGGGCGACCCAGCGGGACTCGCTGCTGCAGCATCCTTGGCGCTGGCGCAGATTGAGGATCCGAGGAGCACGATCCCCGCCGTAGATCGAGCACGCCTGCGACGGTTTGCCCTCGCCGAGCGTGACTCCCTTGAGCGCATCATTCGCCAGCGCCGCACAGGCGCAGCGAACTAGAGCGCATGTCTCGCTCCGCGATTGTGCGAGCGGCACTTGTGTTGCTTGCGCTCGTTAGTAGTGCTGGTGCGCTCAGCATCGCACTCTACCTTGCCGCACTCCTGCTCTCGCTGACCGGAAGTGTTGCACCAGATCTCGCTACTGGCCTCTTCAGCCTCGTCCGCGGGAGTAACTCACTCATCGCGGGTACCTCGGTATTTGCAGGAGTACTCCACTACGCGGCAACGCCGAGACCAAAAACGAAGCGGGAGCTGGTGTTGACCTCACGATCGATCCGGACGATTCTCTTCCTCTGGCCGCTCGGGATCATCGCCTCGCACATGGTGCACGCCTTAGTCGCTCTGGTTGGAGTCTCGTGGTCTTTGCTGGCCCTGTTCGCGCTCCGCCTGCGGCAGGAGATGGGTCCTAGCGCGTAAGCTCGGCCGCGAGCTCCTCAAATGCGCCGAGGTAGTGATCAACATCGGCATCGGTCATTGCGATCGAGAGGGTCCACTCCTCATCACGCCCTGGTGTACTGAAAATGCCGCGATTCATGTTCCAGAGCCAGACGAGATCGATGAGTTCGCGCTGCTGAGCATTTTTGTAGCTCTCGTAGTCAACCACCTTCGATGTCGCGAACGTGATGACACCTTTCGACTCGATTCCCACGGGATATGCGGGAAGCTGGTACTGGTCGATGATCCCCTGTGCCCCGTCGAGGAGGCGTGCATTGATTGCACCCAGGCGGAGGTAGGCGTCTGGCGTCATCACGCGTTCAAGGTTTGCGCGTGCGGCAGCCATGACCAGTGGGTTCCCGTTGAATGTCCCAACCATGAACACATCGCCGGAGAGGACTGGCCCCCAGAGCTCATCGGTTGCACCGATTGCGCCGGTTGGAAGGCCTGCGCCGAGCGCCTTCGCTAGGCAGACCATGTCGGGTGAGATCCCGAAGAGTTCCGTGGCGCCGCCGGCAGCGACGGTGAGACCGGTCTTTACCTCGTCGACAATCCATACAACGCCAAACTTCTTTGTGATACGGCGCACCTCGGCAAGGTAACCAGGTTCCGGGAGGATCACGCCGCAATTCATCAGTGCGGCCTCCATGATCAAGCAGGCGGGAAGGCGCCCCTCTGACTGCAGGCGCTCAAGGCGTCGCTCAAGCGCGGGCGCGTCGTTGAATGGGACGGCGATCGTCATCTGTGTGACAACATCAGGGATCCCCTTCCCGTAGGCGATCGACGGGTAGTTTTCGCGGTCGCCCATGTCGTAGATGTTGAGACCGATGTCGACCATGACGTAATCGTGGTGTCCGTGATAGCTGCCGAAGATCTTCATCACCACATCGCGCCCGGTATACGCGCGCGCAAGGCGAATCGCATCCATTGTGGCCTCGGAGCCAGAGTTGACGAAGCGCCAGCGTGGAAGCTTCCAGCGCTGGGCAAGCAACTCAGCAACGACATATGCATCTTCAGTTGGGGCAGCGAAGTGGGTGCCGAGTCGCATGCGTCGCTCAACCGCTTCAGCGATCACCGGGTGTGCGTGGCCTTGGACCATGCTGCCAACCCCGTTATGCACGTCGAGATACTGACGGCCGTCAACGTCCCAGATGTACTGGCCCTGCCCGCGCTCAAGGTAGATTGGGTACGGAGCACGGCGCTGGTAGCTCGAAGGAACGCCGCCAACGAGGGAGCGCTCGGCGCGGGCAAATGCGGCTGCTGAGCCCTGGGTACGAGCGTCGAGGCGCTCCGATTCACGGCGCGCGAGTTCGGCAATCCGAGCAGGGTCGATCTGGGCGGTTGGCCCGACTGCCGGGGCGTCGCGGTGCTGAATCGGCGCGGTGGTGGGTTGCATCTTCTTGAGGATCTCTATTGCCATGGCACACCTGATTTCTGCGGATTCCACATACTGGAGCCCTACTGGGGCAATATTAGCACTAATCAAGCCAATATGCTGCGATATTCGCAGCCGCAAGGGATTCGTGCGTAAACACTCAGGGTTGTTGGCAGCTTTTCAGCTGCATGTCGTGGGCGGAGTATGTCCCTGCGCGTTAGCGCGAGGGGCCCTTCGGCATCGTAACAATCGATCGGACCGGCCCAAACAGGAGGGGGACGAAGGCAAAGCTTGCGCCAACTCCGCCGATCACGATCGCAGCTCGCAAACCGAGCGTTTCACCAATAAGTCCGCCGAGGAGAGCGCCAATCGGAATCGTCCCCCAGACGAACCAGCGCATCGTGGCGTTCATGCGCCCCTGCATTGGCTCCGGAGTAATCGCCTGGCGCAGGCTCACCTGATTGA
>JBJSXZ010000118.1:0-4477 GCA_046086645.1 Candidatus Limnocylindrus sp. | reverse complement strand
GGGATAGACGGCGTCGCAAACAGATTCGCCGGCAAGGAGGCGCTGCTGTTCATTCCTCTCGTCGCCCTGCTCGTCGCTGGAGTCATCGTGCTTGCTTTCCGGTTTGATCCGAAGCGAAAGAACATCATGCAAAGCCGCGATGCGGTGAGCATGGTACTTTCCGCCCTCGCGTCGATACTTGGGGCCGCACAGCTCGCGATTATTCGGTCTGGATTTGGCGCCACGGATCGCCTTGACTCCATCGTGCTCGTCCTGCTCGGCCTCCTTTTTCTCACGCTTGGCTACGCCATGCCGCGGATTCGCCAGAACTACACCATCGGCATACGGCTACCTTGGACCTTAGAGAGCGAGGAGGCGTGGGACGCCGCCCACCGATTCATTGGGCAGGCCTGGTTGCTTCTCGGCGTGCTGGTAACGGTGCTCGGAGCGGTCACGTGGAGCCTTGCCGCGCTGGTCGTCTTCTTCCTTGGACTGGTCATGAGCACGTGCGGGAGCGCAATCGTGGCCTACCGAACCTGGAACAAAAGCTGAGCACGAAGCGTCGTAAGGCTCGCCGCGCATGATTCCAGACGGACTTCCCACGACAGAAGAGCTCGCTAGCGCACAGTACGCATTTACGGTTCTCATCATCAGCGGCCTTCTGATTGTTGGTGCCACAGCAATTGCCACGCGCCTGAGTGCGAAGAGCTTTGCTCCGTGGGCATGGGGCGGCGTCGCATTTATCTTGAGCCAGGTCGTTCGCCTTCCGATCCTCGCAATGCTCAGCGCACTCATTGTCGGAACGAGCAGCCCCGAAACACTCTCGTCTGGCTGGTTCGTTAGCGTGGTGCTTGCATCACTCACCGCCGGTCTGTTTGAAGAGGGGAGCCGCGCGCTGATTCTCTCGCGCGCAGCGCGGAGCGTGCGAACCGTGTCGACAGGGGTGGCTTTTGGCGCTGGCCATGCGGGCATCGAGGTTGTTGCGGTATTGATTGCCCCGTCACTCGCTGCACTGTTGATCATGCAGGGAGTGGCAGACCGGAGCATCTTCACGGGACTCGATGCGGAGGGCAGCACCATGATTGCTCAGGCGGCGCAGTTCCTCGCAGCACAAACGGTAGGTGTATCACTGCTGGCGATCGCCGAGCGGCTCCTCGCAATCACCCTCCATGTCGTACTGGCGCTCATGGTGATCAACGTCGTAGTGGCACGTCGCACGTTCATGGACCGTGCTCGCGGCCTCGCCCTCCCCGTTGCCCTGCACGCTATGGCCAACCTGCTCGCCGTCGTTGCCGGGGCGCTCTTCGGCGCCTTCATCGCAGAGATCGCCCTCGCCCTCTTCGTCGGTGGCGCTGTCTGGTACTACCGCAGCGACGCTGCTAGGGCGCGGGACTCGGTTCCGCCGACGACACCGGCTCAGAGCTAGGTTCAAGCGACGGACTCACCTCGGCTGAGGAGCTCGGGTCAGGGCTAGGTTCTGGCATCGGATAATCAACAGGCGGGGTGAGCGTGCCGCAGTTCGGCCCAATCACTCGGTCGGCCCCGTGCTGGCGCTCCCAGAGGAAGATCCGCAGCACCTGCTCACTGCACGCAACCTCGTAGGCGATCGTGGTTCCAACGTAGCGCCAGTGCCATGGCTCGCTTGCGTAGCAGGTTTCGCTCTGCCTCCCGCCGCCGAGATACGACCGGACAAAACCAAATCGATACGCATTCGCAGCCATCCATGCACCGTTCCTATATCCGCGCAAATCAACTGTCGTGCCGAGTTGGTGTTCAGAATGACCAGGGATTGCAATGAGTGTCCGTGCCTTGTTAATGCCCCTACGCGCTGCCAGGCGAGCAAGGAGCATGTTCTGATACCCGTAGGATCTATATGCGGAGGCCACGCGAAGGTTCAGCCCGGCTTCCTCGCGCGCCTGGAGAAACATCGCACGCAGTGCAATTGCGGCATCACGCTTGAGTTGCCAGCCTCGACGATCTGATAGTCGGGCGTGCGCGTCGATCCACGTAAGCGACGTACTTGCGGGTGCGTAATCCGACGGGAGCCTGAACTGTGGATCGAGCAGGGTGATCGACCAATCACTTCGTCGAGCATGACGCGTGAGCTCGCCGCCACGGATGGTCATGAAGCCCCACCGATTTAAGGTGAGCGGTCGGGCGGCAAGTACGTCGCAACTGGTCGGCGTAGGGACTTCAAGGCGTGTTGGCCGAGCAACTGCGAGCGTCTCGCCGCCAGTCGCAAGCGACACGCCTGCCGACCCAACCAGGAGCAGGGCGATAAGTGCCAGCGAGGCAGTGCGATGAAGCGTGTTACGCGAGGTCTCCATGCGGGTAGTTTGGCATCTTCTCATCTCTGTCAAATGCCCCTCTAATCTCCACGGCGCATACTTCAGGAGAGGGGTCCAGATGGACCGAAAGATGAAAGGAGCCAGCAATGGCACGAACACCACGCAGCACGAGCCTCATCCAGCAGGCGCAGTCGACACTGAGCGGACGAACCAAGGCGGCCCTCGTGGCCATTGGACTCGTGCTCGCCGGAACGATGCTCGGCTTTGCCCTCGCACGGCATGGTGGTGCCCCATTCGGTATGCGAGATGGAAGGCTCGGCGGCATGGGTGACCACCAGATGGGCGAGGTTCGCCCAGGCGACGCGCCAGACGGTAACCACCGCCCAGGCGAATTCTCCGACGCTGTGAGTGGTGTCATCTCGTCGCGAGATGGCGATCACTTCGTCTATACCGCAGACAACGGGACGAGTGCCTCTGTCGAGGTGCTCCCTGTGACTGGTCTCTTCACCCTTTCAACGGCGGATGCTTCGATGATCACCGCCGGAGCAAACGTCTATCTGGTTGGAACGCCCGAAGCGATCAGTTCGCTCACGATTGCAGCCGCTGACCTGCTTGTTGGTGCACACCAGCACATTGGAATGCCAGCCGTGGTGAAGTTGGTAAGCGGTACCAGCGTTACGCTGACCGCCGAAACTCGGTCTGGATCGCGCGAGATCACCGTTTCGCTGAGCGGCACAATCGTTGTGCGTGAGCTCGCTGCAGGAACACTTGCAGACCTCACCGACAACGCAGCAGTGTTGGTTGACTATGCCCCAGATGGCGTAACCGTGGAGTCGGTCATCGTCAACAAGCTGTAGCGCTCACATTCGCGTCGTGCGGCACGGTCGCGTTCAGCGCTTTTTCTGCGGCGGTCGGGCGAGTGAGAGCCCAATAGAGCCGCCGAGAATCCCCACGACGACGAGCAGGCTCACAACGGGGTCAATGTGCACATCAATCGCAGGAACAAGCACATGCGCGATCGGCACAGCCATCTTTGAGCCGATGAAGATCAACACGATGGCGAGGCCGGTTGAGAGAAAGCGGAATCGATCTTTTGCATCGGCGAGCAAGAAGTAGAGCGAGCGCAGTCCGAGGATTGCGAACGCATTTGACGTAAACACGACAAAGGGATCTTTCGTGATGCCGAAGATTGCGGGAATCGAGTCGACTGCAAACACAAGGTCGATAATGCCGATAACGACGATCGCCAAGAAGAGCGGCGTCCACATGAGCTTCGAGCCATGGCGAACGCGCAACTTATCTGAATCAAAGTCTGTGCTGACGTGCACAAACCTTCGGGCGAACCTTATTGCCCCAGGCTCACCCTCACCCATATGCCCGCCACCACGCAACATCTGGATGCCCGTGATGATTAAGAAGATACCAAAGCCATAAAGGACAATCTCGAACCGTTCGACAAGTGCAGCCCCTACGAGAATCATGCCGAAGCGCATAACGAGCGACATGATGATGCCGAAGATCAACGCCTTCTGCTGGAGTCGCTTTGGCGTCTTGAGTGCGGCAAAGACCATCGTGAAGACGAAGACATTGTCAATCGAAAGGGAATACTCGACGAGGTAGCCGGTAAAGAACTCCGTTGCCGTTTGCGCCCCTTTTTCAAAGGCCACGATCACCCCAAAGATGATTGCCGAGGTGACCCACATTGCGGTGAAACCGAGTGCCTCCTTGGGTGGGACGACGTGAGAGCCTTTTCGGCGCAGCCAGAAAAGATCGACGAAGAGGGCAAAGCCCACAAACGCAGTAAATCCACTGAGTAGGATCAGGTCCACAGTGCCTCCAACTCTGCCTTTAACTGGCTAGCTCGATGATAGCGGAGGCAGGTTTTCGCCTTGAGAGAGCAGGTTGGAGCCGATGGTGAGGATTGAACTCACGACCTGCTGTTTACGAAGAGGCAGTTCGAAAGGTCTAAACCCCGCGTTTTAAGCACGATTTACCCCTGTTGGGTAGCTGTTGTTGGGCTTGATGTTGGGTAAATCGTGAGGCATACTCAAGGCATGAAGCGGTCAACACGTCGTTCAAGCGCAGCCGTGATCTCCAACACGTCCGTATATCCCAATCGGCAACGTGCTGGAACCTTCATCGCTGAAGACCGTCGAGGTCAGCGGCGCGTTCGTAAAACCTTCAATACGGAAGCGGAGGCCTGGGCGTAT
>JBJSXZ010000117.1:0-4613 GCA_046086645.1 Candidatus Limnocylindrus sp. | reverse complement strand
GCTGCCTGGATCCTCTGGCTCGGCGGGAGCGCCATCCTCTGTTGGTTCGCCGCCGCTGCACTACATGACGCAATACGAGGCAGCAGCATCGACGAATCATCACCGCTCCGTCGCGCGAACGGCATGCGTGCAGTTGGGCTTGGACTCGGCATCGCCCTCAGCTCACCCACACTGATTCTCTGGACCGCAACTGTCGGCGGCAGCGTCGTCGCCTCTCACGCTTCGGACATTGCAGGATTTGTTCCCTTCATCTCAGGTTTTGGCACCGCCGCAGTTGCGCACTCCGCGATTCTCTCGGGTGCTGTTGGTGCAACGCGCCGTTTCACCGGTCCAAGAACGGTGCGCGCAGTCTCGCTCGTCTCTGCACTGATGTTTGCTGTATTCGCGATTGGCATCTTTGTCGACGGAGCCCGACGCCTCGTGCTGCCGATCCTGTAGCTAGGCTCTTTCGCGGACTCGATCTACATTTGCCGCGGCGATCTTTCGTAAGCTGCGCGTTAGTTGTTCCATCTCTCGTGCGGGGAGTGATGCACCAAAGCGCTGTGCAACGGCGCGAAGATGCGCTGGAGCAGCGTTGCGAAACGCCTTGATGCCGTGTGGCGTCAGTGTTGCCCAATGCACCCGACCATCCTCCGTGCAGCGGCGGCGTGTTACCCAGCCATTGATGGCGAGCCGATCGACACGGCGTGTCAGCCCACTCTTTGAAATGAGTGCCACGTCTGCGAGCTCGCTCATCCGGAGCGAGTGCCCTTCGACGCGAGCGAGCTGCGCCATCACGTCGAAGTCGGCGAGGCTCATCCCTGACGAATCCATCAACTCCGAGGAGAGTGCGCGGGTGAGGCCTCCATATGCGGTGAGGAGCGCGATCCACGCGCGCGCTACGACCGGCTCGAGAAGCGTGCTCGCATCTATCCCCAGGATGGCGGAAAGCTCGGCGACCTCTCCATCTCCGTGGTGCTGCGCTGTTGCCATACGTTGCAATAGTTGCATTTGCAACTATCTCCGTCAAGGGGTATAGTTGCATTCGCAACTATCCTGACCTTCGGGGTTTGCACAGAGGAGGACGCAATGAGTGAACGCTTCTCGCACCAGGCAGACCGAGCGCGAATTGATCGCGCGGCAGCGGCGCTCAAAGCGCATGGCATCGATGCGGTGATCGTTGGCGATGCAGCAACTGCACGCGCAGAGGTGCTCGATCGCATTCCTGCAGGCAGCGACGTCTTCACCATGTCGTCGATCACGCTAGACACGGCCGGCATCACCGCCGCCTTGAACGAGAGTTCCGACTATGTGAGCGTTCGAAATAAGCTCTACGCGCTCGATCGCGCAACGCAGGGCGCTGAGATGCGCGCACTCGGTGCAGCCCCGTCGTGGGCGGTCGGCAGCGTTCAGGCGATCACTGAGTCGGGTGAGCTTGTCATCGCCTCGATGACAGGATCGCAACTTTCTGCATATGTATATGGCGCAGAGAAGGTGATCTTCGTTGTCGGCGCGCAGAAGATCGTCAAAGATCTGGGCGAGGCGCACGCACGCGTTCGCGAGC
Source organism: Candidatus Limnocylindrus sp. (assembly GCA_046086645.1). Classification (GTDB taxonomy): domain Bacteria; phylum Chloroflexota; class Limnocylindria; order Limnocylindrales; family Limnocylindraceae; genus Limnocylindrus. The sequence continues at coordinate 3,070 of JBJSXZ010000117.1, read as the reverse complement.
ATGCCCTTCCGCTCGAGAGTGAACGCGCAAAGGCGGCCTATGGTGTTCCGGGAAGCGCCATCAACAAGATTCTCGAGATTCACGGCGACTTCCCAGGGCGGATCGCGGTGATCATCGTCGAGCAGGAGCTTGGCTACTAATGCACGGGGCCGCAGTGAACGGCAGCATCCAGGCTGCGCTCATGAATCTCGTTGCATGGGTCGCGCTCGGTGTTGCAGGCATTGTTCCAGGAGCGACTGAGGCGCCGAACCTCGCAATCTCTGTGGTCGTGGCAAGTGCATTCGGCGTCGTTGCAGCAAGGGTCGTTGCAGGCAGGTTTAGCGGCCTCGGCGCACGTAGGCGGTGGGATCGTGTCGCCCTGGTGGTGCTGATCCTTTCGCTCGCCTCGCCAATCGGGCTGGCGGCGGGGCTCGCGCCAATCAATTTCGCGGCGCCAAGCGACCCGACCTACGAGTCGTTCCGCACGGGGATCGCGCTCGTCTACGCGCTCATGCACATCTCAACGTATGCGGTCGTGCAGCGTACCGTGGCGCAACAGGTTCCCCGCTAAGATGCCAATCCGCGTCGCGCGCCTCAATCACGCAGTGCTCTTTGTTCGCAATGCCGAAGCTGCAGCTGCCTTCTACGAGAAGGCGTTCGGCTTCGTCGTCGCGGGCCGTGAGTTCGGCGGGAAGGCAATCTTCATGCGTGCTGGAGAGACGGAGAACCATCACGATCTTGGCCTCTTCGAGGTCGGGCCCGATGCGCCGCGACCGCCACGGGGTTCGACGGGGCTCTATCACCTCGCCTGGGAGGTTCCGACAATCGGTGACCTCGCTGCAGCGTTTGAGGCACTTCGCGACTTGGGTGCACTAAGCGGGTCGAGCGATCACGGCGTAAGCAAGAGCCTCTATGGGGCCGATATCGATGGGAACGAATTCGAGATCATGTGGCGCGTGCCTGCCGATGCATGGGGTGACTACGCAGAACACGCCGCGGTGCTACCACTCAATCTCCAAGCCGAACTTGCCCGCTGGGGCTGACCTAGCGACCTCGCCGAACCTCTCGCTACGGAAGGACGGCCGGAGCGGAAGAGACAAGTGCGCCGGTGTCCGAGCGCGTGACGACGACGATGTAGCGTGTCCCGCTCTTGACCTTCAAATCTGCGGCGGCAGAGGGTCTCTTTGTGACAGTGAATGTCAGTCTTACGTTGCGCCCGACCGCCGACGTCTTAGTGCTAACCAACGTAAGTACACCCGACACCTTTGAAGCAGCGGCCTTGAACAGTTTCACAACGCAGCCGACCTGCTTGCAAACTCCGTTCGCAGTGCTCAGGTTCGAGCTCGTGCTTCCACTCGCCACAAGAATCTCGTATTTGGTTGAACTTGCCTTGGTTGCCTTTGGTGCCTGCAGTACCCCAGCCTTCGGTTTCATGCGGAACTTCGGGGCCGAGAACGTGATGCCATCGATCTCGACAAGGATGCCGTCGGTTCCCTCGACGCCACTCGTCCACTCCGAGAATGTTGTCGTACCGACTGAGCACGTTCCCGAGCACGAACCGTCACGGCTCGTCGTGAACAATACAGACGGGGTTGACGCATCTGGAATGGCACTGCTGTCGGCAAACGATGGCACACCAAGCTGCTGAACGAGCGCACTTGCGGGGATCACCGCATGCATCTTGCCGTAGCGCAAGTCTCCACCCGATGTCCCCGTGTGCAAGTAGTGGCTTGATGCGGCGGAATACTTCAGGGCTGGTAGCCCCGTAGCTGCATCATTCGCAACTTCGACGGAACCCATGATCGCCCCTTCGGTTGCGAAGAGGGCACCCGTCATCGCGGCAGACATTGTCGTGTCGAGGCTCAGCACCATCCCGAACTGCAGCCAATCCGAATTTGATCGGGTGACATCGCATGAGCTGAGGGGGACTGTTGTGCAGAGGTGCGTGTCATATTCATTTTGCACGTTGTCGATGCGCGGCATCGATGCGAGCTTTGCATGAACTTCTATCGACGCGGTGTCAAGACCGAGATCGGTAGTCTGCCAGAATGTCGGGATGCCGTTCATCCAGGTCCAACGTAGTGACTTGCCAATAGAGTTCAGACTGATCTTCAGCTGGATTTCGGTATCCTCGTCGATTGTGAGGGGGGCTCCGCTGTTGTCGATGAGCGCTACGTCGGAACCCGGATTGGAGCCGTCATTTGGCCGCGTGAAGTTGCTGCCAACTTGACCTGGGCCCTTCCGATAGACCAAGGTGACCCCGATTCGGTTTGGGGTGTCGTAGCATTCGGAAGTCTTCTGTGGATTCGGCAATCGATCTGCATCACACAGATTGAATGGGGTGAGGACAACGCCGATCTTGCCAGCTGAATTGCTCAGGGTAGTTGTCGTATCACCACCTGCGACAATCGATGTGATAGTTGCGCCGTTCTTGATGGCAAGGCTTTCGACGAATGGCCGAAGGGTGAGCCCACCCTCAAGGTCATACCAATTTCCCATTTCAGACTGTGACCCCATTTCGACATTCGATTTCTCCAAATCGCTCTGGTCAGGCATGCCATCGCAGTTGTAGTAACCATAAGTGGTCGAACAGGAGCCCCATGGGCTCGCATCATCGACGTAGGTTGGCGTGTATGTTGCCGCCGCGGGCGATGCCGCCGGCAACAGGAGCGCCGTAGAGAGCATGAGCGATGCGATTCCCTGTCGACGCATGACGATCTCCTGTCGCTGAGGGCTGCGCACACAGCTCACGACCCAGTCGCAGGCATTCTAGCCACTGGGCGGGGGCACGGTAATTCGGTTTCGTTGGGCGAATGATGCTGCTCTCGGCTACGCTACTCAGATGAGTTTTGACCCGCTCGGCCCCCTTCATGCGGAGCCACGGCTCGTTACCTTCATGACCGACTTCGGGCTGCGCGACCCTTCTGCAGGAGTTCTCTCGGGGGTGGTGCTCGGCATCGCACCGGCGGCGCGCACACTCGACCTCACCCATGCCATCCCGCCCTATGACGTTGAGGCGGGTGCTGAGGCGCTCGTTGAATCGCTCGTCCACCTCCCTGTTGGCGCACACGTGGCAGTCGTTGACCCTGGC
>JBJSXZ010000116.1:0-4248 GCA_046086645.1 Candidatus Limnocylindrus sp. | reverse complement strand
GCGCTCCTCGCTGAAGGTCTCGAACTGAACGACCTGACGAAGCTCGTACCCAAGCGCGCAGGCTGCGTGGCACTTGTGGGTCACGAGCCACATCTCGTCGCAGTCGCGCGCTTGGGTACGAGCTTCGTCAGGTCGTTCAGTTCGAGACCTTCAGCGAGGAGCGCGTCAGCACTCGGAACGATGTCGAGCGCAGCGGCAATGATCGCGGCCGTTTCGCCGCAGCGGCGGGCTGGGGATGTGCGTACCGCATCGATCTTCGTGCGGGCGGCAAGCAGTCCAGCGGCGAGCCGAGAGATCTGCTTGACACCGCGGTCGGTCAGCGGGCGCTCCACATCGGGACCGATCCATTCGCCGGGATCGCCGGCGTCACCATGGCGGATGAAGAGGAGTCGCACAGTTGCTTCGGCCATAAACCTCCTAAGCCTCGCGTCTGCGAGCGCCTGCGCATTCTACTCTCCGCGGGGGCTCAGGCGGTCGGCAGTCTATGCGGGCTAGGATTGGCGGCATGGTGAAGCGTGGAGCACGAGGTGGGAGCCGGATTGCCGCAGCAACACGCGTTGGCGTCTTCGCTGCCGCCGATATCGGATCGAACTCTATCCACCTGCTCGTCGCCGTCTCCGACGGCGTGCGCCAAGAGACGATCCTCGATGAGTCGCTCCCCTCTGAGCTTGGGCGCCTTGTTGAACGGCACGGTGAGATCGGATCACGTGCTGCTCGTGAGGTTGGTGCCGTCATTCGCGGCTATGCAGACCGAGCTCAGCGGCTCGGGGCGATGCAACTCAGCGTCGTAGGGACCGAACCATTGCGCCGCGCCAGCGATAGAAAAGAAGCGTTGCGCTCGATTGCCGACGCATCTGGCCAGGCGCCCAGCGTGCTCTCCCACGAAGAGGAGGGCCTCCTCACGGTGCTCGGACTGCTGCATGGCCATGATCACTCTCGGCGTTTGATTGTTGCCGACATTGGCGGGGGCTCCACCGAGGTCGTCCTGCTCCATCCCGATCAAGACCCGCGCACCTTTGGCATTTCAATCGGCTCAGCACGACTCCTTGCGCGAATCGACTATGCCGACCCGCCGCGACCGCGGGATTGGCACGAGCTACGGCGCGCCGCTCAAGTTGCGCTCGCTGATATTCCGCGTCAGCGGCGTGTTCGACTCGTACTGGTTGGTGGCATCGCAACCCGCCTCTTAAAACTCGTTCCCTCAACCATGTTGACGCGCGAGATCTTGCGCGAGGACCTCGCGGCGATGGGCGAGCAGATGGCACACACCCAGGCAAAGGAGATCGCGGAGCGGCACGGGATCTCACCGCGGCGAGCTCGACTCCTGCCGGCAGGGATCGCCATCATTGAAGCGCTTCTCCACCAGACGGGTGCAGACGAGTTGGTGGTCGATCACGGCGGGATTCGAGAAGGGTTGATCATCGCTTTGGCTCGGTGCGGCAGTTCGTGGCGAGGCCATCTGACCGAGCTGGTGGGGGAGAGTCGACGGGCCGGCGCCTAGCAACCTAATCGCTCGTTGACCAGGCGCCTTGCACGTCGTTCTTTCGACTCCCCGCCGAGCGTGCAGCCAGGTTGTTGCACAAACCAGTCCCGCAACTCGATTGAGAGCTCTTCAACAGCTGCAGCGGAGAGGCTGGTGGAAAACTCGATCTCTATCTCGACCCATGCGACCTGCTGCGCACTGTAGGTGGCGTTGACCTCATCGACGCTGAGCGTTGCTACCGGGTCACCGCCGTGCTGCAGTTGCCAGGCGTTGCGCACCTGCTCGATGACAAGATCAGGCAAGAGCGCTGCAAGAGGCATGTCCCTGGAAAGCTCACTACCACGAAGGGCATCAACGATGGCCGGTGGTATCTTGCCGGGCGCCTGTTCGCCCACCTCAATCTCCGTGCGCTGGGTGAACGAAGTGCCAGTCTTCTCCGGTTCACCCTTGAGCGTATAGAGCACCCCGTGCGGATCCCCCTCGCGCCGACGAAGGGCGAGGCCAGCACGTGCCAGTGCGCCACCAGACTCAAGGTAGGTGTCGCGTAATCGGTGCAGTGCGCCAGACCCAAGCGTCCACCCTGACGGCAGTTGCGGGGCTCCCGCTGCTGCAGTGAGGAGTTTGAGCTCTCGTTCCATCGGCACGTCAGGAGGCCTCGCTCGCCTCGCACTTGAGCGTGTCAAACGCGGAGGTCTCACCACTCGCACCAGTTCCGACAGGGCTCCATGCCCCGTCGGACGCTAGCTGCCACGCGTTGCGCACATCGCTCAAGAGTGCGTTGCGGATTCGTTGCACGCGATCCTTGGAGCCTGGCGCAAGGAGCGGAAAGAGCACCTCGACACGGCGATCAAGGTTGCGCTCCATCAGGTCGGCACTACCGGCAAACCACTCTTCGGTACCGTCGATATCGAAGCAGAAGAGGCGACTGTGTTCCAAGAACTCACCAACGATTGAGCGAATCCGTAGCCTTCCTTCGTGTCGCGCTGCGTCAGGTAGGATCCCGCACATCCCGCGCACGATTAGGTCGATCTCTACGCCCGCCGCCGCGGCCTTATCGAGGCTCCCGATGATCTTCCGGTCCACCAGGGCGTTAACCTTGATGAAGATTGTTGCCCTGCCGCCACGCCGTGCGACCTCCGCCGCCTTCGCAATATGTGCGTCAAGTGAGGTACGGAGATTGACTGGCGCAACAAGGAGTGCGCGATACTCAGGCGTCTTGGCGAGTCCGGTGAGATAGTTGAAGAGGTTGCCAACGTCAGCGACGATCACCTCATCGGCCGTAAAGAGGCCAAGGTCGGTGTATGCGCGCGCGGTAGCAGCGTTGTAGTTTCCAGTGCCAAGATGTGCATATTTGCGAATCGCGCCCGCCTCGCGACGCGCAATGAGCGTCGCCTTGCAGTGCGTCTTGAGGCCCATCATGCCGTAGATCACGTGTGCCCCTGCATCTTCAAGCCGCTTTGCCCAGTGGATATTTGCCGCCTCGTCGAAGCGCGCCTTCAACTCGACGAGGACGAGCACCTCTTTTCCGTTCCGGGCGGCGCGGATCAGGTGTTCGGGGATCGTGGAGTTCAGTCCGGTGCGGTAGAGCGTGGAACGGATCGAGAGGACATCGGGATCGCTCGCCGCTTGGATGAAGAGCCGCTCTACGGTCGACTCAAAGTTCTCGTACGGGTGATGCGTCAAAAGATCGCCGCTGCGCACGACACCAAAGAGGTCGCTCTCTCCGTCGCCGGCAGGTTCAGCAGCGGCAATCGCGGCGGGCGTCACCCCATGCCAGACCGGCGCACGCAACTCCGCGAGCGGCAGTCGTGCGACCTCACTCGCGACCGTCAGGTCGAGCACCCCGTTGATCTCTTCGAGCGCATCATCCGCAACTTCAAGTCCGTTAACGAGGGTCTCCCGAATAGCGATCGGCGCCCCCTCCTGAAGCTCTAGCCGCACTGCGCGGCCGAATCGTCGCTGCTTGAGCTCCTCCTCTATCGTTGCAAGGAGGTCGTCTGCCTCGCCCTCCTGGATGTCGATGTCAGCATCACGCGTCACCCGAAAGGCATGAACGTCGAGGATCTCGTGCCCAACGAACAAGTGCGCCGCATTTGCAGCGATAAGCTCCTCGGCGAGGATCGAGCGCCCCCCACCGATGTCAAAGAGGCGACCTAAGATCCCTGGAACCTTCACGTGGGCGATGTGCTCTCTCTTGCTCTCGGGGTCAAGCAGACGAATTGCCAGAGAGAGGCCGAGGCTGCTGATGAAGGGGAACGGGTGTCTCGGGTCCACCGCGAGCGGCGTGAGGACCGGGAGCACCTCACGGACGAAGCGTTCAGAGAGGATCTTCTCCTCTGATGGGTCAAGGTGCTTCCAGTGCACGATATGGTGACCCGCATCGGCAAGCTCCTTCCGTAACTTCGTCCACGTAGCCTGCTGTGCAGCGGTGAGTAGGTCTGTCGCATCGCGGATCTCACGGAGCAGCTCCTGTGGTGTCATGCCGTCTTGTCCGTGCGTGCGAATTCCTGCCGCATCTTGCTCACGGATGCTTGAGACGCGAATAGCGAAGAATTCATCGAGGTTGGATGCAACGATGCCGAGGAAGCGGAAGCGCTCAAGTAGGGCATTTCGCTCATCAATCGCTTCATGCAAGACGCGCGCGTTGAATGCAAGCATCGAGAGCTCGCGACTGATGTTCGTGCGCTTCTCGCTCACCGTGGGATCTCGAGGCATGCAGCGCAGGGGCAGTGCGATCTAAGAAGGGGCCAAGTGTAGTAGCCGGT
>JBJSXZ010000115.1:0-9176 GCA_046086645.1 Candidatus Limnocylindrus sp. | reverse complement strand
AAGCTCGCTGAGCGCGACCTCTTCCTGGCGAGCTACCCGATTACGCCTGCGTCGGACATCCTGCATCAACTCTCCTCGTATAAGCACCTCGGCATCAAGACGGTGCAGTCTGAAGATGAGATCGCGGCGATCGGCGCCGCAGTCGGCGCCGCATACGGCGGCGCACTCGGCATGACGACGACGTCGGGCCCAGGGATGGCGCTCAAGGCAGAGATGCTCGGACTCGCCGTGATGGTCGAGCTCCCCCTCGTCGTGGTCGATGTGCAGCGCGCGGGACCGTCGACAGGGATGCCAACGAAGACCGAGCAGGGCGACCTGCTGATGAGCATGTTCGGCCGTAATTCCGACTCGCCGATCCCGGTTGTTGCACCCGCAACGCCTGCCGAGTGCTTCACGATGGCGATTGAGGCGTGGCGCATTGCGTTGAAGCACATGACACCGGTCGTGTATTTGTCGGATGCCTTCCTCGCAACCGGTGCAGAACCTTGGCTCATTCCGCAGGTTGCCGATCTCCCATCGATCAAGGTCGAGAACGCACCGGCCGCAACGGGACCGGGATTCCGTCCGTATAAGCGCGATCCAGAGACGCTGGCGCGACCATGGGCCGTGCCAGGCACGCCTGGACTCGAGCACCGCATCGGTGGGCTCGAGAAACTCGACGAGCTCGGCACCGTCTCCTACGACCCCGACAACCATCACCGCATGAGCCTTCTGCGCGCCGAGAAAGTTGCGCGCATCGTGCGTGATATCCCGGCGACCGAGATCTACGGCGATGATCGTGGCGAGCTCTTAATCCTCGGCTGGGGGTCTACCTTTGGCTCGATTCGCTCGGCGGTCGAGCGCCTGCGCGCACGCGGGCGCAAGGTCGGCCATGCGCATATCCGGCACATCAACCCACTCCCGGGTGACCTGGGTGAGATCCTCCAGCGCTTCGATAAGGTGCTGTTGCCTGAGCTCAACGCCGGGCAACTGCGGACACTCATTCGCTCGAAGTACCTGGTTGACGCCATCGGCTTCAACCTTGTGCGTGGGAAGCCGTTCCAGATCGGTGAGATCGAAGCGAAGGCCGAGTCGCTTCTCGGCGAGAGTGTGGAGGCAGCGAAGTGACGCAGGGCGAGCTCCCCGTACTGACGAAAAAGGACTTCGAATCCGACCAGGACGTGCGCTGGTGCCCAGGCTGCGGCGACTATTCCATCTTGGCGCAGACGCAGAAGACGATGCCCGCCTTCGGCGTCGCGAAGGAGAATATCGTCTTCATCTCCGGGATCGGCTGCTCAGGTCGACTCCCGTACTACATGAACACCTTCGGCTTCCACACGATCCACGGCCGCGCGGCAACGATTGCTACTGGGCTCAAGGCGGCGCGCCCCGATCTGATGGTCTGGGTGATCACGGGCGACGGCGATGCGCTGTCGATTGGCGGAAACCACTTGATTCACGCGATGCGTCGCAACGTCGACATGAAGATGATCATGTTCAACAATCGCATCTACGGCCTGACGAAGGGCCAGGCCTCGCCAACCTCGCCGATGGGCAAGAAAACGAAGTCGACGCCGCTCGGCACCATCGAGACGCCAATCATTCCGCTCAACCTGGTTGCTGCGGCAGAGGCGAGCTTCATCGCGCGTTCCGTTGACACGCACTCCGAGCATCTGCAAGAGATGATGCATCGCGCGGGCGAGCACTCGGGTGCCGCCTTCCTCGAGGTACTGCAGAACTGCAACATCTTCAACGACGGCGCCTGGCGCGACTTCACCGACAAGTCGGTGAAAGAGGATCGCATGCTGGTGCTCAAGCACGGCGAACCGATGATCTTCGGCGCCGAGAAGAACAAGGGGATCCGACTCAACGGTCTGCGACCTGAGGTCGTGACGATTGGCGAGAACGGTGTGAGCGTTGCCGACCTCTGGGTTCATGACGAGACCGACCCAGATGCAACGCGGACGCAGATCTTGAGCCGCATGTGGTGGCCCGACTTCCCCGTTCCTGTGGGCGTCTTCCGTCGCGTGCCACGCCCAACCCACGACCAGCTGCTCGTGGAGCAGATCGATGGTGCGAAGACGGCGCGTGCCGCGAAGGGCCCCGTTGATCTCCAGACGCTCCTCGCCTCGGGGGAGACCTGGACCGTCGAGTGAGCGCACCGCGCCTCTTCGTTCTTGCCGACGACCTCATCTGGGCAACCCGGCTCGAAGGTCAAGGGCGCACCCTTGGCGCCCTCGTTGAACGACACAGCACCCTTCAGGGGCTCACCGCTGCGCTCGCCGGGTCGACCGCAGCTCCGCATGATCTCGTCGCCATCGACGCGACCAGCCGCTCCTATTCTCCAGCCGATGCCGTGGTGCGCGCTACGGCGGCAGGCTGGCGCGTGCTTGCGCTTGTCCAGCATGACGATCCATCCACCCGTGCCGCGCTCATCGCTGCAGGTGCGGCGCGTGCGATGCCCTACCGTGCACTCTTTGAGCGCGGACATGCGATCCTCTCAGAGATGCTCGACCTGCCGGTGCCGCCGGTAGCGGGCTCGCGAGTGCCGGAGGCCGAATGAGTGATCGAGCGCAGGAGATCGACGCCGCCTATGCCGCCGCACTCCCTGGCCTCGGCGCAGGGCACGCACTCGAGGCACGCCTGATCGGCCCCGCCGCGTATGCGGCGCGACTCTCCGCCGCGCGTGACGCGGTGAACGACGCCGGCCTCGACGCCGTCTTGCTCGGCTTTGGCGCCGACATGCGCTACCTCACCGGCTACGCCGCACCAGCGCTCGAGCGACTGACGATGCTCGTGATCCCTGCGAGTGGCGCACCGACATTGATTGTTCCGCGACTTGAAGCGGGGATGGCCGGCGACGCTCCTGCGATGCGCGGCGGCCATGTCGCCTGTGTTCCGTTTGGTGAGACCGACGACCCCTTCGCACTTGTTGCGAGCGCAGTGAAGGCTGGCGGTCGGTCGGGTGGCACTGCACGCACCGTCGCCGTGTCGGATCGACTCTGGGCAACATTCCTGATTCGCATTGAGGCGGCGCTCCGTACGCACGGCGCGATTACGCAGACACAGCTCGCTTCGACAGTGATCGGCAAGCTGCGCATGGTGAAGTCGGCCGAAGAGTCGGCGCTCCTGCGTGCTGCAGGTCGCGCCGTCGACACCGTGGTCATGGCGATCACGAGCGGCAAACTTCTCGGTCGAACAGAGAATGATGTGGCACGCGAGGTGCGCGAGCGACTCACCGGCGCAGGGCACGAGGTCTCATCTTTCGCCATTGTTGGCTCCGGTCCGAACTCGGCATCACCGCACCACGAGGCCTCGTCGCGCGTGATCAACGCGGGCGATGCGATCGTGCTCGACATCGGCGGGGTCTTCGGTGGCTACGGTTCCGACACCACCCGCACCCTCTGGGTGACCGGCCCGAACGGGGCGGTGCCACCGAGTGACGACTTTCTACGCCGCTACGGCATTTTGAAGCGCGCCCACCAGGCGGCGACCGATCACGTTCGGCCAGGGGTGAGTTGCGAATCAGTAGATGCCGCCGCTCGAGCCGTGATCGACGCGGCAGGGGAGGGGGCACGCTTCTTCCACCGGACCGGGCACGGGATCGGGCTCGAAGAACACGAAGATCCGTACATCGTGGCCGGAAACACGACGCCGCTTGTCCCAGGGCACGCCTTTTCCATTGAGCCGGGCATCTACGTTGAAGGGGTGAACGGTGCGCGCATCGAAGACATCGTGCTCTGCGGTGAGCGCGCTGTCGACCAGCTCAATCGCACAAGCCGCGAACTTTACGTCGTTGCCGGATAGCAATGAGTGAGTTGAGCGCACCAGCGCAGCGGCAAGCAACCGCCGCACAGCTGCGGCGCATGGCCAAGGCCCGTCCGTATGTTCCGCTTCACGAGGTGCGGCGCGCCTACAATCTTCCAGGCGACGAAGAGATGTCAACGCGCATCAGCACGCCAACGGGTGATGCATGGATCGGACTTCCGGCCCGCGAGGCGAAGCTTGTCGAGCAGCTTGTCAGCGATGGTGAGATCGCACTTGTTTTTGATGAGATGCCGCGAGCGCGCATCGTTGTGGGATTCCACGGTCTCTCGTTGCACGCTTAGCGCAGGTCTACCCCTTCGCGCGCCAAGAGTGCGCGCTTGAACGCAAGCGGCGCCATGCCGCCAGGGCGCCACTTCGATCCTGCGCCACCGCCATAGCCGCCGATCCCTGTGGCGGCGAGGACTCGGTGGCACGGAAGCAGTACGGGCACACGGTTACGTCCGAGTGCACTCCCTACTGCACGCGCTGCGCGAGGTGCACCGATTGCCGCAGCGAGCTCGCCGTAGGTTGCTGTTGCACCCGCAGGAATTGTTGCAAGGGCACGCAACACGGAGCGCTCAAACGACGTCGCCCATTGCAGATCGACCGCAGCAAGTAGGGTGCGTGACGAGAGCCTCCCAGCGATCGCCGCGTTGAGCGTCGCGTTCATTACCGCGCTACTCGCGATCGGGCCAGGCGCAGCGGTTTGACCGGTTGGCGCATCTGGGACCCCGGGTGGCGTGCGCGCGTCGAGCGCGATTGCGGCGATGCGTCCATTCACCACATACACGGGGATCGTGCCCCACGGACTGCGCCAGCCCCACTCCTTCATGACGGGATCCTAGCCGCTCAAAATCCTCTATACTCCCCAGGAGTATGCAGACACACGAGCCAACTCCCGGCGCCGAGGTCACCCTGCCGATCGTGGGGATGACGTGCGCCTCGTGCGTCAACCGGGTCGAGCGTTTCCTCAAGGCAGCCGACGGCGTCGCAGAGGCGCAGGTGAACCTTGCGACGGAGAGCGCGACGATTCGCTATCTCCCCGACCAGACCGGCGTTGCAGAACTCGCCGGAGCAATCGCCGCCTCTGGCTATGAGGTGCCGCCAGCCGCGCTCGCACTCGCGGGCCGCGAGCCAGACGCCGATGTTGAAGCCGCGCGCGCGGCGTTGAGCGAAGAACTCGCCACTGGTCGCGCGCGTGCCTCGCGCGCAATGTTGCGCGGCGGCATCATCGCCACTGCCTTTGGTTTCGCTGCCATGTTCCTCATGTTGCAAGACTGGCTCTTTGTCAGCATGGATCAGATCAATCAATGGCTCATCCTTCCTGCAACGTTTGTGCAGTTCATCGTCGGTTGGCCGTTCCATTCGCGGGCGCTCCGCGCACTTCGCCACGGGAGCCTTACGATGGAGACACTTGTCAGCCTCGGCACCACTACTGCGTGGGGCTGGTCTGTTGTGCTCACGATCTTTCACAGTGAACTGATGCAGATCGGCGTTCCCGCACATGCAACATGGGATGCCGCCGCACTGATCATCGGCTTCGTTTCACTCGGGCGATGGATGGAGTCGCGCGCCCGCGAGGCAACAACTGGCGCAGTGCGTGCACTCTTGAACTTGCGTCCATCTATTGTGGAAGTCGTTCCGCACCCTGATGCAACGCGGACCGAGCGCGTCGAACTCGCGCGGGTTATTGCGGGAGATCTCATCCTCGTTCGACCCGGTGACAGAATCCCTGTTGATGGGATCATCGTCCGTGGGGGAGCGTCACTCGATGAATCTGCCATGAGCGGAGAGTCGATCCCGGTCCTTCGCGACACGGGAGCACGCATCCTTGCCGGCACGCTGCTCCTTGATGCACCAATCGTCATGCGTGCCGTATCGGTTGGCAGCAGCACTGCGCTGGCACGCATCGTCGCCGCCGTTGAACGAGCACAAGGTTCAAAGCCGGCGATCGCGCGCCTTGCCGATCGAATCTCCTCAATCTTCGTGCCAACGATCCTCCTCATCGCCCTCGTCACCTTTGCCGCCTGGTACCTCGTCGGCGCCGAGCCGCGCCTCGTGCGGGCGGTCGCCAGCGCGATTGCCGTGCTCGTGGTCGCCTGCCCCTGCGCGATGGGGCTTGCCACGCCAACCGCCGTTATCGCTGGAATCGGTCGTGGCTCTGAGCGCGGAATCCTCGTGCGGGATGCAGCCGTGCTTGAAACAGCGGGGAAGCTGAAGGCGGTCATCTGGGATAAGACCGGCACCCTCACCCTCGGGCGCCCCGCCATCGTTGCGCTGCGACCCCTCTCAACCGGGCCGCTTGCCGGCGACAGCGATGCCCTCCTGACCGCCGCGGCAGCAGCCGAGGCCGGCTCCGAGCACCCACTCGGCCGTGCCATCGTTACAGCTGCAACCGCGGCCGCGGCGGAATGGCCAGCTGCAACGACGCGCCGCACCCTGGTTGGCGGCGGCGTCGTTGCCACAATCGATGGAGCGTCGATTGCCGTCGGATCGCGCGCACACCTTCTGGCACTCAGCGTGCGGGCCGAACTCCTCGCACCGCTCGATCGCTGGGCCGATGAAGAGTCGGCGGCTGGCCACACCGTTGTCTATGTTGCGCTGAACGCACAGCCGATTGGCCTCATCGCCCTTGCAGACGAGGTTCGACCCGATGCGGCAGCAACGGTACGCGCGCTCGCCGATCGTGGCATTGCCTCATGGATCATCTCGGGAGATCGCGCAGAGACCGTTGCCGCCATTGCGGCACGCATCGGCATCCCTCCCGAGCACGCGCGCGGCGGCGTGCTCCCACGCGAAAAAGGCGACGCGGTCGAAGAGGTCTCACGTCTCGTCGGTGGACCAGTTGCGATGGTTGGCGATGGTATCAACGATGCGCCTGCGCTCGCCGCTGCAAGCGTCGGCATTGCCATGGGCGGCGGCGCTGAGATTGCCCTCGAGGCCGCAAGCGCCACACTCGCAAGCTCGGATCTTCACGGCGTGGTGCAGCTCATTGACCTTGCACGTGCGACAACGCGCATCATCAAGCAGAATCTCACCTGGGCCTTCGGCTACAACATCATCCTCGTGCCACTCGCGGCCGGAGCGCTGCTCCCAACATTTGGTATTGGCCTTGACCCCGCACTCGCTGCTGCAGCGATGGGACTCTCGAGTGTGAGCGTCGTGCTGAACTCGTTGCGACTGCGAAGGCTTCCATTAGAGCGAAGCCCCATGCGCAGCGACGAGAGGTAGGCACGGTGGGCTACACCCTCATCACAGGGGGCTCTCGTGGTCTTGGTCTTGAGTGTGCAAAGGCACTGCGAGCAAGTGGTCATACGGTGTTGCTGCTCGCAAAAGACGAGCCACGCCTGGCTTCAGCTGCCCAAAGCCTCGGTTGTGAGTACCAGAGTGTCGATTTGGAGGACATTGAGTCTGCCCAGGAAGCATTTGCTGCAATCCTCGCCAGACGTGGCGCCCCCGAAATTCTGATTCTTGCGCACGGAGTGATGAGTGGAAAGTATTCCAAAACCTTCGCTACGAATATCGACGAGTGGCGCCGTGTCTTGTCAATCAACTTGGATGCGGTGTTTTGTGCACTGAACATTCTTGCGAAGCCAATGGCTGAGGCGCGTCAGGGGCGAGTCATTGTTTTTTCAGCCTGTCTCGGTCGCATGTCTGGACCAGGCAACGCAGGGGGGTTAGCCCCATACCGCGTGAGCAAAGCGGGGGTCAATGCGCTCGTGCGCAATCTCGCGCATGAAACGCTTCACGGCAGGCGTGGTTTTCTCATTGACGCCGTCTGCCCAAATCACTCCCGGACCGATATGGGCGGGCCAAACGCACCACTCTCTGCCGAAGAGGGGGCAGATACGGCGATCTGGTTGGCGACCCGGCCGTTTAACGCTGAGGGGACTTCTGATCAAGAGAAGCTGACCGGAGTCCTGTGGGAAGAGCGTAGGGAAATTCCTTGGTGAATCCTGCGGATCGAATCCCATTCGGTTGCCCTATCTCTTAACCTCTCGCGATAGGTAACCGAGTGGACCACCGTCGGTGCAACGTCCAGGCTCGGCCTCTGGCACATGGTGTTGAGCCTGGGCCCCCATTGGGGGAATACTTCGTTATTGCATGTGCTTGACGGCTTGATCTTCTGACTCTTCAACAAAAGCGGTAGCAGCCGAGGTGAGAAACGGACGCAGCTCCACTCGTCGATTGCAGGCCATTGATCCCTCGTTAGCGAACTTCTGCGCCTGTTCTGGAGATGCCGCTTCGATGATCCAGAAGCCGCTGTAGTGCTCGGTGTCGCTGAAGAGAGAGCCAGGGGTACTCGACCCGAGGTCGTTCCGGTTGTCGATAAGGGTTGCGCGGCTCGGGTCAGCGATGCCCGCGGCAAGGACCAGGTGCTTGCCGGCCGTAAGGCGATCGTTGAAGGCATCGATCGCTGCACCTTCGCCAGGTGTGGCGGTATCGCTTCTGCTGTCGATGACGAAGATCACGAAGCGCATTCCTAGCGAATTCTGCCGAAGAGCGCCGAGGCATTCTGGCCACCAAAGCCGAAGCCGTTGATCAGCACGCGGTCGATTGCCTGGTTGGTTCGTGCGGTGTGCGGCACGTAGTCAAGGTCGCACTCTGGGTCTGATGTCTCGAGGTTGATCGTTGGCGGAACGGTGCCCGTCTCGATCGCTCGGATGGCGGCGAGGCCAGCGACGGCACCAGCGCCGCCAAGGAGGTGGCCGACCATGCTCTTCGGCGAGCTAATCGGGATGCGGTGGGCGTGCTCGCCGAGGGCGCGCTTGATCGCCTTCGTCTCGGTTAGGTCGTTCAGTGGTGTGCTCGTGCCGTGGGCGACGATATAGGTCACCTCCTCCGGTGTCGCCCCGCCGTCGCGCAGCGCGCGGCTCATGGCGCCGGCCGCGCCGCGCCCCGTCGGCTCGGGTGCCGAGATGTGGAAGGCGTCGGCGGTTGCGCCAGCACCGAGCAGCTCGGCACGAATCGTGGCGCCGCGCGCCTTGGCATGGGCGAGCGACTCGATCACGAAGACGGCACCGCCCTCGCCGAAGACGAAGCCGTCGCGGTTCTTGTCGAACGGTCGACTCGCCCGGGTCGGGTCGTCGTTGCGCTTGCTCAGGGCACCCATGTTGCTAAGGGCGGCGAAGGCCATCGGCAGGAGCGGCGCCTCGACGCCGCCGGCGATGACGATGTCAGCCTCGCCGCTGCGGATCAGCCGGAGGGCATCTTGGAAGGCGAGCACGCCCGTGGCGCAGGCGGCGGCCTGGGTGATGGCGGCGCCGGTGAGGCCGTACTTCATGCTGACCATGCAGGCGCCCATGCTCGGGCTCAGCGCAGGAATGGCGAAGGCGCTCACGAAGCGGCCGCCCTTCTCGCGATAGGCGTCGCTCCCCATGGTGACCTGC
>JBJSXZ010000114.1:0-7818 GCA_046086645.1 Candidatus Limnocylindrus sp. | reverse complement strand
ATCGTGCGCTTCGTCTTCATGATCGTCTCGTCACCGGCAAGGCTCGACAGTAGATCAGCAATCTCCAACCGGTGACGCAGGTCGAGGTGCGCCGTCGGCTCATCGAGTGCGAGGATCGGTGTCTCTTGCGCCAAGCCGAGTGCAATGAGGACCAGCTGTCGTTCGCCTGCACTCAGCGTGCGCACATCTCGGTCTACAAGGTGCACCGCGCCGACGCGTTCAATCGCAGCAGCGACTCGCTCTCGGTCATGTGCGGTCGCACCCCTCGGACCACGACCGTGGGGAATGCGGCCGAGAGCAACCAAGTCATCGACGCGGGTCGAAAACGGGAGCGAAATGCCGGCGCCGACGACCGCGATCGAGTGGGCGATCGTCTCGCGTGTAAGGTTCGTGATCGGTTCGCTGCAGAGGATCACTTCGCCCGCTGCGGCTGGAAGTGCGCCGCTCAGTGCGCGCATGAGGGTCGTCTTGCCGGCGCCGTTTGGCCCAACGATCGCGACGCGCTCACCTGGTTCGATAGCCAAGGTGATGTCGTGCAAGATCCGCGTGCCGTTCAAATCGACGGCGAGCCCGCGCGCGCCGAGCAGCTCGTAGCCGACACTCATAGGGCGTACCCCGCACGTGCGCGCTGCAAGAGCCAGAGGAGGAACGGGACGCCGATCAGGGCGGTGATCACGCCAACGGGGACCCCGATCGTGCGCGCCAAGGTGTCTGCCACGAGGAGGAGAAGGGCGCCGCCGATGGCGGAGAGTGGGAGGACGGCGCGCGGATCGGGTCCAACCATGAGGCGCACGAGGTGGGGCACGACGAGGCCGACGAACCCCACGAGTCCTGCCAGGGCGACAGCGGCACCCGTGGCGAGCGAGGCGAGGGCGATGGTGATCTTCCGCTCGCGCTGCACATTGACGCCGAGGTGTTTCGCCGCCTCATCACCAAGAAGGAAGGCGGCGAGTGGGCGGCCGCGCAGTGCGAGTGCAAGTGATGCACCAACTGCAGGGATCGCGGCGGCGGCGAGGCGCGGCCACGAAACACCGTCGAGACCGCCGAGCAAGAAACCGAAGATTGCGCGCAAGTTCGCACCGCTCGTCAACATGACGAGTGAGAGTGCCGCCGCGAGGAGCGATGCGACCGCGTAGCCAACAAGCAGGATGCTGGCAATTCGCTCTTCACCACTTCCTATTCCTGCAATGCGCCAGACGAGTGCGACCGAGAGCAGCGCGCCAACGAATGCGGCGACCTGTACGCCGCCGAGCTCCCATGCAGCACCACTGATCGGCACGAGGAAGGCGAGTGCGGCACCGAGTGCGGCACCGCTGCTTGTACCAAGCACATACGGATCTGCGAGTGGGTTGCGCAAGAGTGATTGAAATGCGCCGCCAGCAACAGCAAGTGCTGCACCAACGACGATCGCGGCGAGGATGCGCGGAGCGCGTAGCTCTATCACGATCGACGAGGTGCTCCCCGAAACGGGCAATCCAACCGAGATGCCGAACTGCTGAGCGATCGCCGTGATCACCTCACCCGGCGTGAGCGCAACCGCGCCGATACCAATCGCCGTAACGGCAACGAGCACCAGAAGGAGTGTGCCGCCAATGGCGAGCCGCCGCGTGCGCATGCTGCCGCTACGGGAGGGTGAGTTCCGGATGGATCGCCTGAATCAACGCGCGCAGAGCGGTCGCGATTCGCGGGCCAGGCGTCGTGATCAGGTCGCCATCAACGGCGACGATGTTCCCATCGACGACCGCCGGCATGCTTCCCCAACCGGGACGTGCTGCGACCGCTTCGGCGGTGGTGCCATAGGCGGCATCGCCGAGCAGGATCACCTCTGGCTGGGCGGCCACGAGGGACTCAAGGTCGATCTCCCAGACGCCCGACTCCCCGCTCGTGATCGGCTCCCCGCCCGCGAGCGTGATGAGCTCGGCGGCATAGTCGTCTACCGAGAGGCCGTAGATCGCCCCAGTTGCATCCACTTCGTAGAACACCGCTGGGCGCGGGTTGGCGGGGACGAGGGCCGCAAGGGCGGCGATTTCACCCTGCGCCTCGGCAGCAAGTGCCGCCGCAGCCACGCTAGCACCTGCCGCATCGCCGATCAGGCGAATCGAGTGGAGCACGCCATCAACACCGAGGGGGTCGATCGTGACCACCGTGATGTTTGTAGCGCGGAGCGCATCAATGGCCTCTTGCGGCGTGAAGCCACTCCCGCCAACAAACACAAGGTCGGGGTCGAGCGCAACGATCTTCTCCACGTTTGTCGCGGTGTAGTCGGCAACAATCTTGACCTTGCTCAACACCTTCGGCATGCAGCTGCATGCAGCTACCCCAACCACGCGGTCGGTGAGCCCGATTGCTGCAAGCACCTCAACGCTCGCTGGTGAGAGCGCGATGATGCGTTGCGGGGCGGTCGAGATCGTGATGTCGATGCCACCATCATCAGAGATCGTCCGCGGGAACGGCAATTCGCTCACGGGCGATGCGGACGCCGCTGGTGACGCGGATGCACTCGGTGAAGGGGTTGGGCTTGCGCATGCGCCTGCAACCATCGCTACCGAGAAGATGAGGGCGGCGATCGATACGCCGTTTCGGCGCGGAGCACGAAGATAGTTTGACATAGCTTCCTCCCTTGCCTCGAGGGCTGAATTACTTCTGCCGCGTGTCCGGCGACCGGACTTCTGGGGGCTCACCCCAATTACCGTTGCGGGACAGTGCTGGAATCACACCAGCTTCGCGTCCACGCGGCGTTGACGAACGGATCGTAGCAGTCGGGCAGGGTACACGCGCACTACGCAACGAGGTGGATGATTTGATCTCCGCCTGCCGTGTGGCCCGCCCAAGGAGGCTAGATGCTCACCGCACTCATCGCCGCAAGCATCGTCGTTGCGCCGCTCGTCACCCCAGCAGCAGAGCGCGGGCCGATCGGTGCCGTCTTCGCGAACCAGACCGCCTTCTCGGCACGCTGCCTCGGCTTCAACACCACCGCCCCCACCGCGCTCGCCGCACTCGCCGAGCGCAGCCTGACCGCGCTCGGGTGGGGGGTCACCGCGGTGCTCGGACCGAACTTCACGCAACGCTCGGTGCTGCAGGCACTGAGCACGGCTGGCGCCGCCTACATCTACAGCCACGGGGACCACTATTGGGATGCGGCCGAAGGCGAACGCTCATCCGGCTTCCGCGCAGACAGCGGACTCTGCGTCGATGCTGCGCGTGTCGTTGCTTCGGAGATTGCCGCCGCGCGGAGCGGACTTCCGCCGGCAACGCTTGTCATCATCTCGACCTGCCATAACGGTGAGCGGCGATCGAAGGTACCTGCGGCGTTCGGCATCGAGAAGCGCAAGGTTGGACCAGGTGAGGCAGGCCCGCGCAGTTTCTATATCGGCTATGTCGACATTGCCTGGCAGGGCGGCATCCTGGTGTTTGAGCGCGCATTCTGGCGTGCCGTTCGCAGCGGTCTTTCACTTGGCGCTGCGTATGATCGCGCCCTTCTCTCTGGATTCTCGCCAGCAATGCTCACACCGAACTGGTGGGGGTCGTACGATGCACTCGCCGCGCCACCGCGTGCACTCCCCCGCCTCGCACCAGGTCAGCGCTATGTGTAGCCGTTTCAGCGTTGCAGTGACGCTTTCCCTTCTCGCTGTTTCGTGCACCGCACCCGTTGCCAACCAACCTCAGGGCGGAACGGGCCACGTCGCAACATGGAGTGCGCCGATGCTCCTCCGCTATGCGGCACTCTTCGTCGATTCCGATGCGCTTCGCGGATCAATCGCTGAGTCGCCGGTGATAATCGAAGGAGAGTTCGGCGAGCAGCTCATCGAGCAGCGCCTTCTCCTTGTTGGCGGCGCCGATCTCACGATGCAGGTGACAGTGCGCGGCACGCTGCGCACCTTGCTCCGCAGTGGCATACCCACCGACGAGGTTGCACTTTCACGCGGCGCGCTCATCGCCCAGGGGATCCGGCATCTCGCCGCAGTGGGCATTGCTCTGCCGGCAGGCCTCCCTGAGGTCCAGGATCTTGGCGGTCGGCAGATCCTCTTCTGGGAGCGCCGCGTCGATGGGGTGCGCGTCCTGGGCGACGGGCTCCGCGTCGTTCTAGCAGCGAACGGCGAGCTGGTCGGAATCGCTCAGCCAGCGCCCGCCCCGCTCGCACCCGCTCCTGCCGAAGAGGCGCGTGCCACTCGTGCGGCGGCGCTCATGGCTGCGGTGGTGCGCCTCCCCGAGGGCGGCAACCTCACCGGCACGACCGAACTCGCCTGGGTCGCCGCTGGGCGGGCCGGTGGTGATGAGGCAGTGGAGACGGTGCGACGCCTCGCCTGGGTTGTCGGGTGTGAACTTCCCGCGGGTCAGTCGTGCGCTGTTCGTCTTGATGCCACAAGCCTCGATCTGCTCGGGTGGGACTGGACACCGTAGCGGTTAGCCACGGGCGAGACGCTCCCCAAGGGCGAGCAGCTCATCGCGCAGTGCTGCAGACGATGCCTCTGCATAGACACGGACGAGCGGCTCGGTGCCGCTGAATCGAACGAGGAGCCAGCTGCCATCTTCGAGAAAGAACTTCACGCCATCACCCGTGTCGAGCGGCATCGGCCGCACTGGGTACGCACCCAGTGCGCTGGGCGGTGCCGCAACGAGCTCGCGCGCGAGGCGCTCTTTCACGCTTGGGTACGCCGCGCGATCGATATGCACATCGATGCGCAAATAGAATGATGCGCCAGCGATCGATGCAACATGATCCATCACTGCGCTCATCGTCATTCGACCGAGTGTTCGCTCGCGCGCGAGTAGATCGAGTAGGAGCAAGTCGGCAAAGATCCCGTCGCGTTCTGGAAGGTGCATCTTGAAGCCGTATCCGCCCGACTCCTCGCCACCCATCGAGGCGCCGGTCTCAATCATCTTCGGGCCAACGTATTTAAAACCGACCGGCGTTTCAACGATCGGCACGTTGTAGCGCATGCCGAGTCGCTCCGCCATCGAACTCTCGTTGATCGTCTTCACAATGGGGCTCAGATCCTTTCGATGCTCAAGCATGTAGTAGGCGAGGAGGCCGAAGACTTGCAACTGGTGGAGAAACTCGCCGCGCTCATCGACTGCGCCAGCGCGATCGGCATCGCCATCGAGCAGGAGGCCAAGGTCGTAGTTGCCACCGCGCATTCGCTCCAGAACAGGATCGATATGCGGTCGGATCGGCTCGGGGTTCACGCCACCGAACCAAGGATTTCGCTCGCTCCGCATCTCCTCGACCACGAGCTGTCCCCCAGCGAGGAGACGGCCGATCCAGCCAGCGCCAGCGCCGTATACCGGGTCGACGAGGATGCGCCCCTTCATGTTCGCCAGGGCGGCGAGGTCAAGGTTGCGCTCGACATAGCGGCGATAACCTGGGTAGGAGTCGTAGCGCTCAACCAGGCCGGCCGCCTCAGCATCGGCGAAGGGGCGGCGTTCGAGCTCAGGTCCGCGCGACTCGGCAACGAAGGCCTCGATGCGCTTGAGGAGGGTGGGGCCCGCCGCGGCACCGCTCGGTGCCTTCACCTTGAAGCCGTTATCAAGCCACGGATTGTGGCTTGCCGTGATCACCACGCCCATCGCGGCACCGCGCGCGACCACCTCATACGAGGCCATCTGTGTGGGGGTTGCCGTTGCGGCATAGGCCACCGGGATCCCATGGGCAAGGAGGACCTCTGCCGCTGCGACAGCGAAATCCTCTGAGCCGAACCGACGGTCGTAGGCGATGACGACACTCTTTGCCGCCGCGCCATCTTCAACAACGACACGCGCTACGCCATAGGCGAGTCGGCGGACATTCTCAAATGTGTACTCGTCACCAATCTTGGCGCGCCAGCCATCGGTGCCGAAGACAATCTTGGTTGCTTCTCTGGCACCCATGTTCACTCCCCCTTCGCCGCTATTCGAAGTTGTTCGCCGCTCATTGCAGCAAGATCGATCGTGCGCCCATCAGGCTCAAGTGCAACGACGCCGCGATCTGGACTCATGACGATGGTACGCCCTTTCGGCGCATCAATGCGCACCTCGGCGCGGGGGTCGTTCGCCGCAGCGAGTGTGTGCCGCCGCAGCTCGGACCAGCTGCCGATATCACTCCAGCCGCACACGAGTGGGAGCGAGTGCACATGGCCGGCCGCGGCAGCAGGCTCCATGAGCAGCGTGTCGATTGGTGCGATTGGCATCTGCGCGTAATCGCCGAGCGCCGCGATGGTGTCTGCGGCATACGTGCGCAATCCTGCAACGATTGCGCCGCGCTGCCAGGCGAAGATCCCTGCATTCCACCGCGCACCCGCAGCGATCAACGCGTGCGCGGTTGCCGCATCGGGCTTCTCGGTAAATCGCTCCACGTGCCCATCTCTCGTGGCGAT
Source organism: Candidatus Limnocylindrus sp. (assembly GCA_046086645.1). GTDB lineage: Bacteria > Chloroflexota > Limnocylindria > Limnocylindrales > Limnocylindraceae > Limnocylindrus. The sequence goes on along the minus strand of JBJSXZ010000114.1, from coordinate 1,465 downwards.
GATGTAACCATAGCCCGTTGCTGGTCGCGTTGGCACAACACCGAGCGTCACGAGCGCAGTTGCGTTGTCTGCCGCGCGCGCAATCGCCGCTGCCAGTGCGGCACGCCATGCGCCCGCATCCAGCACCGCGTGATCGGCGGGGAGCACGAGCATCACGGCATCGTTCGGTCGATCGATCGCCATTGCGGCAAGCGCAACCGCCGGCCCAGTGTTGCAGGCGCGTGGCTCGGCGATGATCTGGGCCGCTGGAAGGCCCGGGAGTGACGCGCGGACGAGGGGGACCTGCTCGGCCGCCGTCACGACATAGATGTCGGCGAGTGGGATCAGGGGGGTGAGGAGGTCAACGGTCACCTCGAGCGGGGTGCGACCGCCGAGGAGGGGCAGATAGGGCTTTGGGCGCTCTGGCGTGCTCAGGGGCCAGAGGCGCGTCCCCCCGCCGCCAGCAAGGATCACCGCGTAGGGTCGACTGCTCATCGCGGCTATCGTACCCCCGCCCGCGAGCCAGCCGAGCTCGAAGCCTCAGCCGATCCCGAAGATGCGACGGAGGAGGCGTGGGAGCCCGAGCGGGGCGCGGCGAACGACAAGGCGCTCCTCAAACTCTGCGCGAACCGTGTACCCGAGTGATCGATAGACGTTGATCGCCTCGGGATTGTCCGAGCGCACGTTTAGAACAACCAGGTCGCACAACGCAAGGAGTGACTCGGTCACCTGTGAGGTAGTAGCGCGCGCGTATCCGTGCCCGCGAGCACTCGCCGTCGTGTACACGTTGCCGACCACGGCAATCCGCTCACGCCGACCGATCACGTGGGTTCCCGCAGCTGCCACGAGCCGGCCACTCTGATGCACCCCTCGGTAAATGCCTTCTGCCACAGCGAGTGGTGGCAGCCATGCTGCGAATCCGAGCTGATAGAGATGATTGAGTGCTGGCGCATCGGCGGGAATCAGCGGCACAACATGATCGGCTGCCGGACCAGCGTAGGCACGGAAGTCGTTTGCGTCGACCGCCATGCGCAACATTGGATTAATCTTCTCGCTCTCGTAATACAAATCAAGCACCGGATCGCCGCCGATTGGCGTAGGTACCCATGCGGCACGCGGTCGGAGGCCGTGTGTGAGGATTGCGGCGATCCCCTCTCGATCACCAAAGAGATGCAGTGGCTGTGGTGCCCAGCCAGAATATTCCATGCCGAGTGCGATCGGTGTCTGCCCGCGTCGCGCAACATACGAGCGCGTGCGAGGGAACTCGCTATCATCAAGATCTGCAAGCGCGTGCGCAGTTAGTGCGCGATCGCCAGTAATAAGCGAACGCACGAGTTCGCGGTCTCGCGACTCGAACACCTCAATCGGCTGCGCGTTCACTCGACAACGATGATCTTCATCGACCTGGTGTCCACCAGATCGAATCGTGGGCTGGTAACGGTGACGCCGCGCGGGGGGATGGGCACAAGGAGAGACGAGAGGGATG
>JBJSXZ010000113.1:0-2427 GCA_046086645.1 Candidatus Limnocylindrus sp. | reverse complement strand
TCCTGAATCGGTCTTGATGTCGCGGTACTCAAACTTCTCTACGCCACCGGCCTTGCCGATTGCGCGAAGGCGGTCCGAGTCCGACTTGGCAGCAGGAGCTGCGGTCGGAGCGACGATTGAAGCGAACTCAGCGCGAGCCTCGTCAGCGGCCTTGCGAGCCTCTGAAGCGGTCTTCTCTGCGCGGAGTGCCTCTGCGATTGTGCCAGCCTCGGCCACGAGAGCCTCAAAGCGAGCCTTGTCTTCGCCCTCAAGCGCGGCACCCTTCTCACCGGCGGCAACCGCGAGGTCGCGTGCCTCCGTGAGCAAGTGCGCTCGCTTGTCAGCGAGTTTTCCGAAGTCTGCCATTGCAGTCTTCCTTTCTGCGGACATAGCCGCACATTGTGGGTCAAACGACCCTATTGCACTCTTCGGCGGGATGTCTACTGCGCGGACTCGTCTACTTGGGACGGTGGGACGCGGACTCGTGACCCTAGAGGGATTCACCCGCAGCACGCTCAACCTCTGCCAACGCAAGGGCGACTGATGGGTCAATCGCATCCTTTCGTGGCGCAAGTTTGGAGCGAACAGCGTCAAGAACCTCGGTCTCCTCGGCGGACAGTTCTCGTCCAGCCTTGACCGATTCAAGTGTGGCCATCAACGCATCAGCGTCTACGCCGATCTTCGGCGCGGTGACCTGGCGGATGGCCGTGAGTCCGAGGGTGGCAGGATAGGCAGGAGTCTGCCCACCGGCGGCAAGGATGCTCACCTCAAAGAGGTTGGCTTCCTTGATGGTGCGGCTGTTGCCGTTCCACTCGTCGGAGACTTTCTGGAATCCGAAGGACATTCCTGCTGCCGCACTCTCGTGCGTGAGCATGGAGATGACCTTGGCTGCATCTGGATCGGAAGGATCAAGTTTCGCATCTACGCGCAGACCGCGCTCATCCTCGGTGAGCTGCAAGCGTCCGCTTGCCGTCGTGGCAAGGGAGCGCGCCTCATCGTGTCCGAAGAGGAAGGCGATAATCTTCTGTCCTGCGGATGCGCGAGCGAGTGAACGCTTGAACGCGCCTGGAGCGATGCGCTCCTCAAATGGCAAGCCTTCGCTTGGCGAGCCGAAGATGGCGGCATAGCCGGAGAACATTCGCTGACCGAACGAATCCACTTCACCGATGCGGAACTCGCCCATCGGTACGGAGCGAACTTCTTTCTCTTTCACATCAAACCTCTCTGACTCTTCTGCTGCTACGAGGCGATCTGCCCACGAGAGTACGCGATCAGCAGCGCCGTCCTGCGTGGTCTCCACACCCCAAAGGAAACCTGCGACAGCGCCAGGTCCAGGGAAGTCTTCGTTGCTCGCGTCGCTGTTTTGCGGTACGCCTTCCCAGTCTCCGCGATGGCGGCGAATCCACGCGGCCATGCGAATCAACTTGTCGGAGTCAACGCGACCTGCGACGAGTTCGCGCGCTTCAGCGACGGGCTCGTCTGGATCTGCCTGCAAGAGGACGGTGCGACCCTGCTCATACCACTCAAGACCCTTGCGTGCTGCATCGCGGATATATTCAGGAACATCGTAGGTGGCGCGCTGTTCCAGCGCCGCCTCTTCCTCTTCGCTGACATCGGTCTCAGCCATTGCGTCGTCGGGAGAGACCGCCTTCAAGCCGAGACTCTCTGCCATTGCGCGCACATCGGCATCGTTGTCAATGACCATCTCAATCTCCTCGGTGCCGTATTCCTTGATGAGCAGTTCGTACTTATATTTCTTGAAACTCAACGCGACATTTGGTCCAGGCGTTTCGCTGAAGTCATTGAGATGCACCTGCGCGTGCGGCACATTGTGTTCATTGAGCCAGTCGCGGGTCTCTGCAAGGCGGCTGATTGGGCGCGCCGAGACGATGATGACCTCTTCGTTCATGTCCTGAACCTGCGACTTGAGCCAGTCAATGAAGTCTTGTCGCGGTGCGTCACCGCTCGTCGTGAGCGTGCCGTCAATATCAACGATGAGATAACTCACTTCGGCTCTTCCCCTACGACGCCAATGTTGAGCGGCTTCCAGAACTGATCGCCACCATCTGGCACATCAGGTCGGTCTTCTAGCCTTCTCACCTCGTTCACGGAGAGGATGCCATTCTGGAGCGCCACGGCATAGGCGTCATATCGTTCCTTCGTTGTAGGTCGGAGCAAGCCGTCAAGCGTGAACTTGAGGAATGTCTGCTGCGCGCCTGGAACGAGCCGCTGGAGTCCCGCTTCAATGCGAGCGATGAGCGGACCAAGGCCAAGGCGGAGCCACTCAATGCTGATGACCTCAATGCTGCTGTAGGACGAGTTGCCGCCTGGATACTGGAGCAGGTGCAGCGGCACCCCATAGATGCGCGCGATGGACTCAACGCCCCAATGCATCGTCTCCACGAGTTGCATGTCTGCGATCTTCATTGACATCTGCTGGAAGTCTGC
>JBJSXZ010000112.1:0-2437 GCA_046086645.1 Candidatus Limnocylindrus sp. | reverse complement strand
CGAACCTCGCGCATCTCACGGTGGCGGGGGAGCGGTAAGGCATGAGGCTGTCGGAGCAATGGTTCCGCCCCAAGTGTTTCCGTACGGTTTCCAGTACTGGCTGTAGAAATAGGAGGTAATCCCCCCTGTCGCGCCACCGACCTGCCCATCACCGAGCCGCGCACGCTCGGCCCATTCGATATTTGCCGCTTGCCATTTCGGATAGTCAGTTTCAAGTCGGCTTAAGTCCAAGAATGTTTGAGTTTCCATTGGTCCTACGCAGCTTGGATTCCAAACAAGCCCCGTTGCAGTATCGATCTGCAGGGTGACATACGTACTGCAGGAGGTCGTCGGCTGCGTGCCAGGGAGGAAATACTCCGACATGGTTTGCGTTGTGCAAGGGCCAGGCAGCTCACCGGTGAATGTGTCGATGGTGACCTTCGGTAGGCTCGGCGCCACAAAGTCTGCCTTCGGAATGTTGCGTGCGATCTCATTGAAGGCTGATTGCCAGAGCGATCCCGCAGTGGCGAGCGAGAGGCCAGCAGTAGGGGTTGAGTCCGAGTTACCAGCCCAGACGCCTGTCACGAGTTGTTGACCGGTCGGGTCGCTCGGCGGTGCCAGATAGCCGAAGGCAGTTTGATCTTTGATGTCGCTGCTCGTACCAGTCTTGAGCGCTGCTGGACGTCGAGCTCCGCCAGGCATCTTGAGGCGCGCTGCAGCCCAGATGGCGTTCTCCTGCGGGTCGGTATTACCAGACAGGATGTCGGTGACGAGGGCCGCGGTATCTGCTTCGAAGATCTTCGTTGCACTTCCGCTCGGGTCTGGAGCTTCGTACACCATCGTTCCATCTCGCTTCTCAATACGAAGGATGTAGCGACGCGGGAACATCTTCCCTTGGTTCGCCAGCGCACCGTATGCTGAGAGGAGATCGACGTATCGAATCTCTAAGGTGCCGATTGCCAATGAAGACCCTGCAATGTTCGTCGATTCGCGGAATCGGAATGCGCCATCGCGCATGCGGCGCCAGATGTTATCTGCGCCAGCTCGAATGGCAGTCTTGATTGCAGGGATATTGAGCGAGCCTTGAAGCGCCTGCCGCATGCGCACGGGGCCACGCTCACGCCCGTCCCACTCCTGAGGCGTCCACCCCTGTCCGAAGTCCACCGGCACGTCCATGAACATTGTTGCAGGGGTGATTGTTTTCATCTCTAGTGCGTAGCCATATACGATCGGCTTAATCGCAGATCCTGGTTGCCGATAACCACTTAGCACGTCGTACTGTGGTTGAAACGCGGTACCCACGAGCGGAGCCAACATAGGGTTTTCTGTGGCGTAATAGTCCGATGAACCAGCGTAGGCGAGCATGTCTCCAGTTCGCGCATCCATCGTGACGACTGCCGCGTTGTGGTCGCTTGCGCCATCTTCTGTCTGAGACTTGTGCATGTTGCGCAGCCAGGTTGAGTCCTTCACGCCGATTGAAGCAAGGTAAGCGAGTCGTGCGGGACTGTTCGGCCGATTGCCGATTTGCGTTGAGAGGATCGCTGCCGCCCATTTCTCGGCCGCCTGTTGCATGTCCCAATCGAGGGCCGTAACGATCTTGTAGCCACGGGTCGCCAGCTCAACATCGATGCCGTTCGGGCAATAGCTTGGCTGGTCAACTGGGCAAAGCAGCAAGCCCGCCGCATCATGGATGATGTCAACGTAGTGCGGTGCGTCCATCTGCTTGAGCGGCGGATCAATGAGCTGAATCGGCTCGACCGCCGCCGCAGCAAGTGCCTCGTCGCTGATCGTGTTGTCGCGGAGCAGGCCTGCATTGCGCGCGTTCTTCATTGTGGCGAGCACGTCAAGTCGTCGCTGGGCGACTGGGCTGTCGAGCGCGACGGTGATGAGGCCCGTTGCGTCTGTAGTCGCAGAGGCACGCAGGTCAAACGTTGAGGGCGACTGCGGAATCCCTGCGAGGAGTGCTGCCTGGCCGAGTGTGAGCTGCGAGAGGTCACTGATGCCAAAATACTCTTGTGATGCGGCCAAGACTCCATATGCGCGCGCGCCGTAATAGTTGGTGTTCAGGTAGGCTCGCATGATTGTCTCTTTGCCCGCATCACCAGGGAACGTTTTGGTCACGCGGATGGCCTGGATGATCTCCTTGACCTTGCGTGCATAGACAGAGCCTTCAAAGTCGGCTGCTTCAAGGAGGGTATTCCGCACCAATTGTTGCGTAATCGTTGAACCGCCGCGCTGGCCGCCAGTGATGGTGTCAAAGGCAGCGGAGGCAAATCCGAGGGGGTCGAAGCCAGAGTTCGTCCAGAAGGTCTTGTCCTCAACTGCCTTTGACACCATCGAGTGCCGTGCGTGCCACTTCGCGCATGGCGTCGGGCACGTCGCCCTTGGCATCGGCTATTGCCATCGCCAGCGCCGCATCAGGCTGCATCCCCTGGGCGAGCACGCGCATGGCCGCATC
>JBJSXZ010000111.1:0-3648 GCA_046086645.1 Candidatus Limnocylindrus sp. | reverse complement strand
GGATATCATCACGGCTCAATACATGAGAGGGAGCAGCATTATGTCGAACTCACAAAAACTGCACGGAGCGTTGCTTGCAACCGTGTTCGTTCTCGTTGGCTGCATGGGGCCCGGTGGTTCGCCAGCGCCGACGGCGGGGACGCCACTCAAGGTGGGCCTCGGCTATATCCCAAGCGTCCAATTTGCACCCTTCTATCTGGCGCAACAGAGCGGCGCATATGCGGCCGCTGGGCTCGACGTTGAGTTGCAGAATCAAATCGACCCCGACCTTATCAGCCTGGTTGGAAGCGGCGGTCTCGACCTCGCCCTCGCCGACGGGACAAGCATGATCCCCGCAGTCTCACAAGGGATCCCGGTCCAGTATCTCGCGACGATCTACGGAACCCTGCCCAACGTGGTGATTGCCCGCGCAGACCGCGGCATTGCATCGCCCGCCGATCTTGCCGGCCACAGTGTTGGAACCCCGTTGCAATCTGGTTCTGGCTACCTGACCCTCCTGGGAATCTTGGCCGATGCCGGCCTCGCACTTGGCGACAAGCCTCGCGAGGTGCAGTTGGAGCTCTATCCAGATTTTGGACAGACTCAGGCGCTCATCAATGGCGCAGTTGATGCGGTGACTGGCTATGCCAACAACGACCTCGTCACGGCCGAAGCTGAGGGGCTCGATGTCAACGTCTTCTTCGCCTCATCGAGCGCGCCATTTGCTGGCCCTGGGCTCATCTCCGCGAAGGCAACGCTGTCGAGCAAGGGCGATGCGATTCGGGCATTTATCGCCGTCACACTCGATGCAATGCGGCAGATCGCCGCAGACCCTGCACTCGGCGTGAACGCTGCGGGAGCCATCGTTCCTGAACTCATCGCCGACGCGGCTGCGCGCGAGCGTTCACTGCGCATCATGCAGGCGACGATTGAAATCTGGAGCGGTCCAGTGCAGGATGGTGCAGGCTACGGTGCGCTCGATGAGACTGGCTGGACGCAATCGATCGATTTCATGCGCGAGTTGAAGGGGCAGACCGTGAGTGCGACGCTGACCGCTGCCGACATCCTCGATGCAGGGTTCCTGCCAGAGTAAGCGCTAGACCAGCGGCCAGGGGAGTGGCGGCCAATCGTCACTCGGCTCGGGGAAACATCCGGCAGCACGAAGGGCATTGATGCGCGCACGTGTCGCGGCGATCTCGTCAACGCTGATCTGTTCGCTAAGCGCAGCAAGGATTGCCCCGCCGTCGCTTGGCTGATCGCCCAGCAGTGCCGCACCGCGTTCAAGTACTGCGCGTTCATGCGCGGTGAACGTCTCGCTGTGCCAGCCCCAGAGAACGGTGCGCAATTTTGGTTCAACGGCAAAGGTCACGCCGTGGTCAACACCGAGAACCCTGCCATCGGCGAGTGGGAGTAGATGCCCCGCCTTGCGATCACCGTTGTTCACGATCGCATCGAAGAGGGCAATCGGTCGGAGCGATTCGTCGGCGGCGTTGACGAGGTCGATCGCCCGTTGCACCCCCTCGTGTTCAATCCAGAGTTGGGCGCAGCCAAGATCGGCAGGGCCATCACGCAAGATTGTTGGCGGAACAACGGCGAGCCCAAGCGCTTCAGAGAGGAGATACGCGGCAACCTCGCGTCCCGCAAGTGTGCCGGTAGGGAAGTCCCAGAGCGGCGCTTCGCCGCGGATCGGTTTGTAGATTACGTGTAGAGGAATCTGCGCGCCAACGAGCTCGCAGAGAAAACTTGCATTGCTCGCTGCTGCGATCCTGCCGATCGGCAGCAGATCGCTTGCGATGCGCATCTCCGTGAGCGCCTCGATGGGGCTCACCGGGTGCGGCGTTGCGGGGAGCACCGTAGCGGGAGTCAGTTGAGGTAGGCGAGCTTGCGTGTGCAGCGGTGCCCAGACGCTGTAATCGGGTCGCCACAGAGCGGGCAGGTTGGACGACCGGCGGCTGCAAGTTCAAGTGATTGCTCTGCAAACTCGAGTGCGGCAGCCACGCTCAGGGTGACGCGAAGCACGTCGGGTCCGACGGGAGAGTCGTTTATTGGTGGCGGTGCGTCCGCACTTCCGTCATCGCTCATATCGTCGCGGAATTCAAGCGTGAGCCGCGCCGCAAGCGGGTCCCACGAGAGGGCGATCGTGCCAACGCGAAACTCTGCTGCAAATGGCTCGGCGAGTCGCGGAAGGCGCGGCTTGATGCGTGTCGTCTGCACGGGAAGTTTCACCGACCCACCTTCTGCTAGATCGTTCAGCATGTCGGCGATGCGACGGGCGAGCACCGCAACCTGCGATTTTTCAACAATGACCGTGGCCGCAATCCCGTTGCCTATCGCCTGCAGGTGAAAGATGCGAGCTCCTGGCTCACCTGTTGTGCCAGCAATGAATCGCTCTGGTGCGTCGAAGCGGAGGATGCGACGTGCCACCGAGATCACTCCTTTCCGCGAAGTCGTGCGAAGAGGCTGAGCGAGCGCTTCTTTGGAAGGAGTCGACCTGCTGGACCGTTTGCCGCCTCGTTCAGGCTAAGTACGCGCGGCCGCTCAGTGCCGTAGTGGATCACGGTGATCGAGGCAGGATCGATGGAGATGCGCTGAAAGAGATCGAGCGGCGTGCCTATTGCATCGGCAACGATTGCCTTGATGATGTCGCCGTGGCTCGCGATGAGCCAGACCGCGTCGCTCTTGAATGTTGCATCCCACTCGCGAACGGCAGCAATGCCGCGTGCCGCCGCCGACTGGAGTCGCTCACCCTTCGGGAAGGTCATCGCCGATGGCTGCTGCTGCACAACCGACCAGAGCGGATCCTTGGTGAGGGCGCGGAGCTCCCTCCCGGTCCATGTGCCGTAGTCGACCTCGATCAGCCGCTCGTCGACCTGCGCTACAGGCCGCGGCGGCGTTCCCGCACCGCGCAAGTTCATCAGTGGCTCGATCGTCTCTTGGCAGCGCTGCAGTGGCGAGGTCACGATCCCGGCGAGCGGAACACCGCTCAAGGTCTCGGCTAGCGCACGCGCCTCTTCACGCCCTTCGCGGCTCAGTGCGATTCCAGGGGTGCGCCCACTCAACTTCAGGCCAGTCTCGGCGGTTCGTCCGTGTCGCACGAGGATCAGGGTCGCCATTAGGTGAGCGCCTCAATGACGGCGTGATAGGCGGGGTCGAGACTGCGATTGCGCCCGCCAACCTCTGCAAGGGGCACCTCGACGATTGCGCCTGTGCGCAGCGCGACCATGACCCCGAAGTGTCCAGCCTCGAGCGCGGCAACCGCCGCGACGCCGTAGCGCGCCCCAAGGACACGGTCGGCGGCAGATGGTGCGCCACCACGTTGCAGGTGACCGAGTCGCGTGCAGCGCACCTCGAGGCTGGTGCGCGCCTCAAGCAGTTCAGCGAGGGCATCACCCACGCCGACCTTGTCGAGGCGCGGGTGACCGAATTCATCGAGCGCGGTCGTCGAGGCGCTGCTGTTCACCGAGAGCTTCACGCCCTCAGAGATAACAACGACCGATGAGCCGTCTCCAACGGTGCGCCGCGCCTTGATGCGCGAGATGATCGCATCAAGCCCTGCTGCATCGAGTGGAACCTCAGGGACGAGGATCGCATCGACGCCACCAGCGATTCCTCCCCACCCTCCACCCCCCCCCCCCCCCCCCCCCCCCCCCCCCCCCCCCCCCCCCCCCC
>JBJSXZ010000110.1:0-1221 GCA_046086645.1 Candidatus Limnocylindrus sp. | reverse complement strand
GCTGCTGAGGGCGCGATTGATGCTGCCAATATCTTGAAGCCGCCACTTGCCCGAGGCGAGATCCAGTGCATTGGTGCGACAACACTCGATGAGTACCGCAAGCACATTGAAAAAGATCCAGCGCTTGAGCGCCGTTTTGCGCAAGTGCTGGTTGCAGAACCAACGCACGAAGAGACACTCGAAATCCTCAAGGGCCTGCGCCCCCGCTATGAGGCGCACCATCGTGTGCAGATTACCGATGCCGCACTTGCTGCAGCCATCGAACTCTCCGTGCGCTATATCAATGATCGACAGCTCCCGGATAAGGCGATTGATGTGATGGATGAGGCGGCGAGTCGTGTCATGCTGCGTCACGTTTCACCTCCAGCGGAACTTCGTGCCGCACGTCGACAGCTTGATGGCCTACAGCGAGATCGGGCACGGGCAGTCGCGTCACAGGATGCCCGTGGCGAGACGGCGCTTGGTGCCCGGGCCGGCATTATTGAAGAGCAGATCAAGGTGCTCGATGCCGCATGGCGTGCATCTCTTCGTGATGCTGCGAAACCAGATCCTGCCCCGGAGGACGTTTCAGCAGAGGGCGGAGAGCGAATCATTGCACTCCCAGCGTCAAGCGCACCAGCGGCCCCTCAAGAGGATGTGCGACCAGTCGTTACCGACGAAGAGGTCGCAACCGTGGTCTCAATGTGGACAGGCGTGCCCGTTATGCGCATCGCCGAGGCAGAGACGGTCCGCCTCCTGACGATGGAGCGCGTGCTCGGGGAGCGCGTTGTAGGCCAAGAGCAGGCGATCTCGATGTTGAGCAAGGCGGTTCGCCGTGCACGTGCTGGCCTGAAAGATCCGAAGCGCCCAATTGGGAGCTTCCTCTTCCTTGGGCCAACCGGTGTCGGCAAGACAGAACTTGCCAAGGCACTCGCCGAGTTCATGTTTGGCAGTGAAGATGCGTTGATTAAGATCGATATGAGCGAGTTCATGGAGCGGCACAACACGAGCCGGCTCGTCGGCGCGCCTCCAGGCTATGTCGGCTTTGACGATGGCGGGCAGTTGACGGAGGCGATTCGTCGCCGCCCGTATGCGGTTGTGCTGCTCGACGAGATTGAAAAAGCCCATGCAGAGGTCTTCAACATCTTGCTGCAGATCCTCGAAGATGGACAACTTACTGATGCAAAGGGTCGGCGTGTTGATTTCCGCAACGTGATCCTAATCATGACGTCGAATCTGGGC
>JBJSXZ010000109.1:0-7633 GCA_046086645.1 Candidatus Limnocylindrus sp. | reverse complement strand
CCGGAACCTCGTCCTCGACCTGCAGAAGGCAGAAGCTTATCTCCCTGCAACCGAGCAGTCGCCGCTTGACACCTTCCGAATCGGAGAGAATGTGAAAGCTCTTCTCCTCGAGGTCCGGCAGACCGTGCGCGGTCCCGAGATTCAGCTTACTCGCACACATAAGAATTTCGTGAAGAAACTCTTTGAGATTGAGGTTCCCGAGTTGCTCGACGGTACGGTCGAGATCACCGGAATTGCTCGCGAGCCAGGGAATCGCACCAAGTTGATGGTCGCCTCGCGCCAGCCGGGACTTGATCCCGTTGGTGCGGTGATCGGACAGCGTGGTGCACGCGTGCAGGCGATTGTCGAAGATCTCGGCGGTGAGAAGATTGACATCATTGCGCACACCGATGACCCCGCAGAGATGATTGGTCGAGCCCTTGCGCCCGCCCCTGTGCTCCTAGTCACGGTTGACGAAGCTACGACGTCAGCTGTTGTTGTGGTGCCAGAGCGCGCGCTCTCGCTTGCGATCGGTGCCGGTGGCCAAAACGCACGCCTGGCAGCGCGACTCACCGGTTACCGAATCGATATCAAGAGCGACAACCCGAATCCAGGAACGCAATCAGATGATGCGACCAGCGAACCAACAGAGGGTGTAGCGGTCACGGAGCCGGAGGCATAACGCGAAAAATCATTCGTACTTGCATCGTCTGTTGTGATAAGCGCGGGAGCGATGAGCTTGTGCGAATAACGGGTGGACTGGGCGCAGAACAAGAGATGAACGGAAAGACTTGTAGAGGCGCTTGGATCTGCCGCGGGACTAAAGAAGAGCACGAGCGTGACCTGCGCACGGTGCTCTCGCGATCACTGCGCCGAGCGGTGAGCGAAAAAGAGCTAAACGCGGTGTGTGTAGAACGCGCAAGGACAACGAGCAGTACGAAGGAGGGCGAGCGATGACAAAGCAGCGAAAAAGCACTCGCTCACCTAGGCCAGAACGTACACCGCTTGAGCTGCGCGCCGAGCGACCAGCGCAGGTTCATGACGGGATTCTTGAGCTGCCATCAACCATCATCGTGAGCGACCTCGCGACGCTGCTAAAAGTCAATCCTGCCGACATCATCAATCCCCTCATTCGCAGTGGCGTATTCGCCACCATGAATCAAGGTATTGACCGTGAGACTGCAGCACTCATCGCAACGGAGCTCGGATTTACCGTTGCTGAACCAGAGCCGGAACCTGTTGAAAGTGAACCAGCTGAACCGGTTAAGTCACAGCCGGCAGCGGCAAAAACCGTCTTCTTTGAAGAGCGTGTTGGTGCAAAACTCGTTGCGCGTGCGCCAATCGTCACGGTGATGGGGCACGTCGATCATGGGAAGACGAGCCTGCTCGATGCATTGCGAAATACCTCGGTAGCTTCTGGTGAACGTGGCGGGATTACGCAACACCTCGGCGCGAGCGAGGTGCGCCGGGGCCATCGCTCCGTTCTCTTCCTTGACACGCCAGGTCACGAAGCCTTTACCGCGATGCGCGCACGAGGTGCGCGTGTCACAGATATCGCAGTAATTGTTGTAGCTGCCGACGATGGCGTTATGCCACAAACGCGCGAAGCGATCAGCCATGCGCGAGCAGCGAACGTGCCAATCATCATCGCGATGAACAAGATCGATAAACCCGATGCAAATCCTGAGCGCGTGAAATCTGAACTTGCTGATTCAAACGTAGTCGTTGAAGCCTACGGCGGAGATGTCCCGATGGTGGCTGTTTCAGCCAAGAGTGGCGAGGGTCTCGACGAGCTCCTCGATATGGTTCTCCTTGTAGCTGATCTTGGTGACTTCACTGCAGATCCGGACCGAGCCGCTGTTGGCACGGTGATCGAAGCTCAGCGTGATAAGGGTCGCGGGCCCATCGCAACGGTGATCGTTCAAACGGGCACGCTTCACGTGGGTGACGCCGTGGTTGCCGGTGGTGTTTCTGGAAAGGTGCGCTCGCTCGAGTCAACCGAAGGCAAGCGGATTCAGTCCGCCGGACCATCCTCGGCGGCAATCCTTTCGGGCCTCCCTGAGGTTCCGGCAAGCGGCGAGATTTTCCGGGTTGCTCCCGATGAGCGCACCGCTCGTGAGCTAGCAGAACAGGCACGTATTGAAGTTGCTGCTGGGCGCGAGGGTAGAGGTCACGCGTCGATGGAAGACCTCTACCAGAGGATCCAGTCGGATGGAGGCAAGGAGGTGCGCGTTATCCTTAAGTCCGATGTTGCCGGCTCCCTTGGTGCGATCGAGCATCAGCTGGAGAAGATTCAAAGTGACCAGGTGCGAATCAACGTACTCCTTTCTGCCGCAGGTGAAGTCACGGAGAACGACATCCTGCTAGCCAGCGCCTCTGATGCGATCGTCCTCGGATTCACCACGAGTGTCACCCCAGGCGCACGCCGCATGGCTGAGACAGAGCGAGTCGATATCCGTCTTTACGAGATCATCTATCAGCTTGCCGATGATATGAAGGCAGCAATCGAAGGCATGCTCGATCCTGAAAAGTCCGAAGTGATCGAGGGCCGTGCCGAGGTGAAGCAGATCTTTCCAGGGAAGGGGATCATCATCGCCGGCTGCGTTGTTCGCGAAGGCCGGGTGACGCGCGGAGCAAAGGTCCGACTCTTCAGAGGCGGAAATCTTGTCGCGACTGACGTCATCGAGTCACTGCGCCGCTTCCGCGACGACGTGCGCGAGGTGAGAGAGGGGCAAGAGTGCGGCATCGGCATCGGTGAGGGGGTCCTGGTGCAAGAGGGGGACATGCTAGAGATCGTTGGGGAACAATCAACGCGCAGGATGCCGTAGCCATGGTTGGCCGCATGCCGCGTGTGGACGAGCTTCTTCGAGAGGAGATCAGCTCGCATATCTCTCGTGACATTAGCGATCCGCGGCTTGGGTTTGTCACGGTAACCGCCGTTGAGACGGCACCAGACCTGCAGCACGCCAAGGTGTACGTAAGCATGATCGGCTCTGAAGACCAAGTGGCAGATTCACTTGCAGCGCTGAAAAGCGCTGCGCCATACATACGCACCCTCATCTCTCGCGGGCTTCGCATTCGTCGTGTGCCAGCACTGCACTTTGCGGTGGATGCAACGGGCCTCCGCGGTGCACGGATTCAACAACTGTTGGGAAGCATCGCAAATGGCAGCCAGCCACCAGCAGATCTCTCGGACCTACCTACACCAACAGCACGTGACACGGAACACCATGAGTAGGCTGGCACACCTAACATCGTCGCTCGAGGCTGAAGCGAAGAGCGTAGTTCCGCTTGAACTATTGAAGTTGCTCACAACGGCGCAACGAGTTTGGCTTGTCCCCCACGAGCGTCCCGATGCCGATGCGCTCGGCGCAGCGCTCGCCCTTCAGTTGATCCTCGTAGGGCGAGGCGGTGAGGCGTCCGTTGTGAGCGCAGATCTCCCTTCGCAAATGTATGACGTGATCCCCTCAATCGGTCGCGTGGTAACGGAGCCGCCAGCTTGGGCACCGGATGCGGTTGTGCTCGTCGACTGTGCGGATCCACGTCGAACCGGTCGCATAGGTGCACTCATTGACGCACTCCCTGCAACAACGCCACGTGCACTCATCGACCATCACGTTTCCAACAATGCAATGTGGCCAATCAGCTGGATCGACGCCTCAGCGGCAGCGACGTGTGAACTGGTCACGCTACTCGCCCTTGCACTTGGCACAAAGTTGGAGGAGATCGACGGGCTTGCAGCAACGCTTGCCGCGGGTCTCATCATGGACACCGCAACGTTCCAACACGGAAACACAACTTCGCGAACCTTAGAAGTTGGCGCACTCCTCCTTGCCGCCGGAGCGCCCATCTCTGAAATCTCGCGACGCATCTATCGCACAAAGCCACTATCGCAACTTCAGTTGCACGCAGCCGTGCTCTCCTCCATTGCGACGAGCGATGAGGGGAGGACCATCTACGCTGTCATGAGTGAGCGCGACCTCGCACGCGTACACGCATCAGTTGAAGACAGCGAGGGGATTGTCGACGTCTTGGCACAGGCAGCAGCATCCGATGTCGCGCTCTTCTTTAAGGAAGAAAGTCCAACAGTGACCAGGCTCTCTGTGCGGACTAAAGAGAATGCGCCGGACGCAACAACAATCGTGGCAACGTTCGGCGGCGGGGGACACGCTCGAGCTGCGGGCGCAACCGTTGCTGCATCGCTGCAAGATGCCACCGCACTTGTGCTTACCGAGGTCACGCGTCTCCGCAGCAACGGTACAGCGCGCCGAGCGGACTAGACATGGCTAGGCGTCGCCCAAGTACGCCTGGCATCGACGGAGTGCTCCTCGTAGATAAACCATCCGGACCAACGAGCCACGATATCGTTGCGAAAGTACGCCGCCTCGCCGGACAACCCCGCATTGGTCACGGTGGCACACTCGACCCGTTCGCAACGGGGGTCCTTGTCCTCGTCCTCGGCCGTGCCACACGCCTCGCTTCCCTGCATCTCGGCGAAATCAAACGCTACGAGGCGACTTTCTCGTTTGGTGGTCAAACGACAACCGACGACCTGGATGGCCAGAGGGTTGGGATCGCCACGGCAACAGCGACGAGAGATGCGGTTACAGCCCTTCTGCCGCGCTTTCGGGGACGACTCGATCAGGTGCCGCCCAGCCACTCAGCGAAGCGCACTGACGGTGTCCGTGCGTATGAGCGTGCGCGCGCGGGGGAGGTTGTTGAGCTCGCACCGCGGAGTATTGAGGTCCGCCACTTTGAGCTGACGAGTTGGGATGATTCCCACCCTGACGAGCCGCTCATGTCGGCCGTCTTAGAGGTCAGTTCTGGTACGTACATTCGAGCGATCGCTCGCGACCTTGGTGCAGCAGTCGGATCTGGTGCGCACCTGGTCGCGCTTCGCCGTACGGCCGCGGGGGCGTTCGATGTTGCGCACGCGCACGCCATGGAAGAGGTTGCACAGGCTGCACTGGAAGGGCGCTTAGGCGATCTGCTCCTGCCGCTTGATGCAGGTCTTGCGGCACTCCCCGTGGGCGTGATCACGGCTCACGCTGGATCGCTGATCACTGATGGCGCACTCATCCCCGATGAGATGCTTGATACGGCAGGCCGATCGGTTCCGGAAGGGGAGCTACTCCGTCTGAAAATTGACGGCAGCTTAGTTGCACTTGCACGGCGCACCGCTCGAGGAGCACAACCAGAACGCGTCTTCACTGTGCCGGTCCTGCCGCGACGTGTTGGAGTGCGACGATGATCCCGGACGTAATAGGCTGGAGCTCCCTGGAGCATGAGTTAAGCGAACGAGATCCTTCGCGCCGCGTCGTCCTGACCCTCGGCGTATTCGATGGCATGCACCTCGGCCACGTTGCCCTACTGGAGCGCGCGTATGAGATGGCGCAGGGGTTACATGCGCTACGCGTACACGTTGGCTTTACGCCTCATCCAGACCTTCTCTTGCGCGGGGTGCTCCCACGTCAGCTGCTCGATCCTTCAGAGCGCGTCGCTCGGATGGAACAGGCAGGCGTCGACCTTTACTGCGAACTTCCATTCGACGCTCAGATGCGCGATACGCACTGGTCAGACTTTTTGATGCGCCTTACACGTGTCACGAAGGCGGCTGGCATAGCCCTCTCGCCCGAGAGCGCCTTCGGCGCACGCCGAGAGGGGACAGTCGCGCGCGTGGAAGAATGGGGGAATGTGCACGGCCTCGAGGTCGCAGGGGTCGACGAGGTGTTCTGGGGCGGCGCGGCCGTAAGTAGTACTCGAATTCGCGAGGCGGTTGGACAGGGCGACCTTCAGGCAGCTCACGCCATGCTTGGACGCCCCTATGCATTGATCGGCACGCGAATGGGCGACGCATTCGACCTCTCGCTGGAGCGGACCGCATGGTGCCTCCCTCCAAGCGGGCAGTATGAGGTGGCCCTCCAGCCCTTTGAGCGCGCACTGCACGATCTTGAGGACTCACTCGGAGAGGTTGTGGTGGTTCGGGTGGATCGTGCAGCAGGGTTCTGCCACCTGGTCTCTGCAACCCCTCGCGCCCGCGAGGCCATTGATGGCGAAAAGGTGCGCATACCCTTCGCGCTGGACGGCAGGGCGCATGATTGCTACCCTAGGGACGTATCAGTGTGATGTTAATGAAGGGTCGCCCCTTGAGCGGCCAGGAAGACAGGAGAACACGAGTTGCCACTAGACACGACAGCCGTTGAGCGCATCGTCGCTGAAAACGGTCGACATAGCAAAGATACAGGCTCTGCAGAGGTGCAAATTGCCCTTCTTACCGCGCGTATCGAAGAGTTGACGCGTCACTTGCAGACCTTTAAGCAGGATAATCATTCGCGCCGGGGACTTCTCAAGCTCGTTGGTCAACGGCGCCGCCTGTTGACCTTCCTCAAGCGCGACAACGTGGCCAGCTACCTCGCCCTCAGCGAGAAGCTCGGACTTCGCCGTTAACCCCGAGCTCGGTGATCGCCGAGCACCTTGGCTGTGAGTACGTACGTGCCAGCCTGAAGAGGAGAACCATGGAAATCACAACCGTATCCGCTGAGTTTGGCGGGAAGACACTAACAATAGAAACTGGCCGTATGGCTCGCCTCGCCGGCGGCGCAGTAACGGTGCGCTATGGCGATACCGTTGTGCTTGGAACGGCGAACCGAAGCGAGCCACGACCTGGTCTCGACTTCTTCCCGCTTACGATCGAATTCGAAGAGCGTATGTATGCCGCGGGAAAGATTCCGGGCGGGTACATCAAACGTGAGGGCCGAGCCTCAGAAAATGCCACCCTTTCAGCTCGCCTCACCGATCGCCCGATTCGTCCGCTCTTCCCTGAGGGGTACAAGGACGATGTGCAGGTGGTCATTACGGTCTTGAGCGCGGATCAGGAGAACGATCCAGACATCCTCGGCACGCTCGCCGCGTCAGCAGCCCTGTCGATCTCGGAGATCCCGTTCCTTGGTCCGATCGGCGCAGTGCGCGTCGGTCTAATCGACAACAAGTTCGTGCTCAATCCGACGTTTGCGCAACTGGAGCGGAGCGGACTTGATCTTGTGGTCTCGGGGACGGCCGATGCCATCATGATGGTTGAAGCCGGTGCGAACCTGATCGACGAAGAGAAGATGGCCGATGCAATCGAGTTCGGCCACGATGCGATCAAGGCATTGATCTCGCTCCAGAACCAGCTTCGCGAGAAGGTGGGGAAAGCAAAGCGCATTCCATATATCGAGCCAGCCGCTTCGAGCGTCCTTACGTTTGTTGAGGCGCTCGAGGCGAAGGCGAGCTTCGTGGTTGTCGATACAGAGACGACAGGGCTCGATCCCAAGCTCTCTGATCTTGTTGAAGTTGCAGCGGTCAAGGTGGTCGGTGGTAAGATTACGGATCGCTGGAGCACGCTCGTCAATGCTGGGAACCCGATTGTTGGCTCCCAGCTGCACGGACTAAAGACGGAAGATGTTGCTTCTGGCGTAGCGCCAAGAGCTGCCGCAGAAGAGCTGCAGAAATTTGCGAAGGGCTCGATTCTCGTCGGGCATAATCTCGGATTTGATATCGGGTTCCTTAATGAAGCGCTGGGAAATGGTCGAACCTTTGGCGTAGAGGAGGGGAGATATCTTGACACCCTGGTGCTCTACCGCGAATCGTATCCTGAGAGCGAGTCGTTCAAGCT
>JBJSXZ010000108.1:0-4378 GCA_046086645.1 Candidatus Limnocylindrus sp. | reverse complement strand
GATCTTGCTCGACTTCCCGAAGGACTTAATCGTGAAGGCGCAGATGGTGCGCCTGCAGCGGGGGCGCCGCTAAGCGCTCGCGTCGATCCGTCGCAGGAGATCCATCACGCGAACCTCCAGTTCGTCCCGCACCTCTCGATAGACGGCACGCTGCTCCTCTTCGCTCCCCGTGGCCCTCGATGGGTCGGCGAGTGACCAGTGCTCGCGTGCCCCAGCATTTGGGAAGGTCGGACACGCATCGTTCGCCGCATCGCACACGGTGACGACGTAGTCGAACGGCTCGTCGATAAACCGTTCAAGGGTCTTGCTCGTTTGCGCAGACGCGTCGACCCCCAACTCAGAGAGCACCTGCAAGGCGAGCGGCCGGACAAAGGTGGCGACGGTTCCGGCGCTCTCCACCTCGATCCTTCCCCCACTTCGAGCACGCAAGAGTGCCTCAGCCATCTGCGAGCGGGCAGAGTTATGCGTACAGAGAAAGAGGACGCGCGCGCGTGCCATGCGCCGATGATAGCCCGTCCCGAATACGCAATACTCCCCCTATGCGCGCACGTCTTGCTGGCCTGCTTGGGCGACTCGTCCGCCTCGTACTCATCCTTGCCCTCTTGCCACTCCTCATCGATCTTCCCGTCGGCACAGAGACAACGCGTTCGGCACTGATCCTCACCGCCGCGGCACCGGCTGCACGAGTCATCACTGTGAGCGGGCTTGAAACGGTCGTCGCAGAGGCGGGCGAAGCATCCGACCCTGCGCTCGTGCTGGTGCATGGCTTTGGCGGCAGTACGTTCGGCTGGCGTTCTGTCATGGAGCCGCTTGCGGCGCAGGGTTGGTACGTGGTTGCACTCGACCTTCCTGGTTTTGGACTCTCAGAAAAAACCTGGTCGCGCAGCTACGCGCATGAAGACCACGCGCGCTTCGTCTTAGCGACGATGGATGCACTACACATTGAGCATGCCGTCGTTGTTGGACACAGCATGGGCGGCAACGTCGTCGCATGGATGCAAGAGCTTGCGCCAGCTCGCATCGACGGCGTTGCACTGATTGATGCTGCGATCGTTGAACCAGTTGCAGCGAGTGGGGCGCCAGGTGCTGGTGCGCCGACGGCAACGATCCTCGCCGTCCCGCAACTTCGCCGCATTGGACGCATCGCGCTGCGCTCACTCTTTAGCGACGAACTATTTGGCGAGCTGCTCAGCTCTGCCTTTGCCATAAAGAGCGTCGCAACGCCAACAACCATTGCGGGCTATGCAGCGAGCTCCCACCTAGAGAACTGGGACCTCGCACTCCTCGGGATCGTTCGCGATGGCGGAGCGAACGCTCTCCCTCGCCCGATCAGCGCCGTCCTTGGTGACGCAGGTGGGGGTGTCGATGTGCCGCCCGTGTTGATCCTCTGGGGGGCGGAGGACAGTTGGGTGCCGCTCGATCGCGGGGTTGCGCTCCATGCGGCACTGCCGCGGGCCGACTACGTGGTGCTACCGGGTCTCGGCCACGTGCCGTTTGAAGAGGATCCAGCAGGCTTTGTCACAGCCCTCGGCGCCTGGCTCGCCGCACGATAGCCCCCTTATGTGGGAGGGCGGGGTTGGCTGGCGCGCTAGGATTCGAACCTAGGATCCCCTGCTCCAGAGGCAGGTGCCTTACCGCTTGGCCACGCGCCAACGGCTGCGATCGTACCCCAGCAGGCGCTCCACGTCAGCATAAGCGCGAGAGATCGTCCACACTACGCCCCATGGCGAAGCGCAGAACTGCACGAACCGCCGCGAAGCAGCCTGATGGGATCTTCACCCCTGCGCAACGACGTACCCTTGTCGCCCTCTCCGAAGGGTTCGTTGCAGGCGGCGGCCCCAAGCGCGCTGCCGCGGCCGAACAGGCACTCGCGACCGTCGTCGACCCGAGCCTCCATGGTCAGCTCCGGCTCATCCTCAACCTCCTCGACTCCCGTACGGGAGCACTGATGATCGGTGGCGTGGCTGCGCCGTTCCGCACCCTCACGGGCGCACAGCGCGACACCTTCCTTCGGCGCTGGGTGCAGCATCCTGTTCCGCTCATGCGCTCGGGTGCCGCCGTCTTCCGAAAGCTGCTCGCTTTCATCGCGTATTCCGACGCAGAGGAGCCAGCCGACGGAAACGTCCGCAAGCGACTCGCCAAGCTTGGATACAAGACCAAAGTCAACACCAGCGTCCGCGAGATCAGCAAGATCAGTGCATTTGATCCTGGAAGCGCCGATACGATTTCTGCCGACGTGCTCGTCATCGGATCGGGTGCTGGTGGTGGATCGGTCGCACGCGACCTTGCCGTCGCAGGACGCGACGTGCTCGTCGTCGAAGCGGGCGGCCTCTACACCGAAAAGACCTTCCCCACGCGAGAACGCGACGCGTATCAGCAGCTCTATCTCGACTCTGGATTCACCGCAACGGCCGACGCGCACATCGCCATCCTTGCAGGTGGCACCGTGGGTGGCGGTACCACCGTCAACTGGATGACCTGCATCCCCGTACCCGACAATGTCCGTGCAGACTGGGCCGAGCAACACGGAGTGGAGGGCATATCAAGCAAGAGCTTCACGCGCGATCTGCAAAGCGTCATGCGCGAGATCGGCGCACAGGAGTCCGAAGACCTCCCAGCAAAGGATGCAGCGATCCTGCGCGGCGCCGCCGCGCTTCGCTGGAGCGGTGAGCGAATCGTCTCGAACCGAAGCGAGTGTAATGACTGTGGCACCTGCCCCTTCGGGTGCAAGCGTGGCGCGAAGCAGTCGACCCTTCGCCTCCACCTTCCTCAGGCACTCGCCAAGGGGGCACGCCTCCTCCCCGACTGCCGTGCCGATCGCCTCATCATTGAGGGTGGTGCCGTCCGTGGCGCGGTCGTCACGCTCGGCAGCCGCGCCGGTAGACCGCGGACAATGACCATCGTGGCGAAGACCGTGGTTGTCTCGGGCGGCGCCCTCCGCACGCCGATCCTTCTCCAGCGCAGCGGGCTCACGCACCCAGCGATCGGCAAGCACCTCCGCCTCCATCCTGTGAGCCTGGTTGCGGGAATCTTTGACAAGCCGATCGAGATGTGGCGTGGCACGATGCAGGCGGCGAAGAGCTCGCAGTTCATCGCCGCCACCGAAGATCGCAACGGCTACATCATTGAGAGCGCACCCGGCCATCCAGGGCTCCTCGCGCTCGGGATCCCCTGGACAAGCCGCGATGAACATCAGCGCCTCATGCACCTCGGTCGCCATATCGCACCCTTCCTTGCCATCGTGAAAGACGACGCTGGCGGCACGGTAACCGGAACGAAGAACGGATTCGCAGAGATTACGTACCGCACCACGCCGCGCGATGAGCGCGGTCTCCGCGATGCGCTCGGCTCCATGGCACAACTTGCCGAAGCTGCCGGCGCCGCTGAGATCATCGCCGCCGGATCGCCGCCGGCTGTATGGCAGCGCGATGCGGGCGTTGCCGCCTACGACACCTTCATGCAGCAACTTCGCAGCTTCGACTTCGCGCCAAACCGCGGCACCGTCTTCTCTGCGCACCAGATGGGTACCGCGCGCATGGGGAGTGATCCACGTGAACACGCCTGCGACCCGTGGGGCCGAGTCCGCTCAACCGCACGCCCGCGCGTAGACGACCCGCAGCACGGGCTCATCAAGGGGCTCTATGTCGCCGATGGTTCGCTCTTCCCCACCGCGCTCGGCGTCAACCCGATGGTGACGATCCTCGCAGTCGCAAAGAGGGTGGCGCGAACGATCCTCGCCGACTAACGTCGACGCTCCAACAAGGATGCTGGAGCGGGAGATGGGTCTCGAACCCACGACATCCTGCTTGGAAGGCAGGTGCTCTACCAACTGAGCTACTCCCGCGTTGCGTCATTGTACTGTACGCGTGACCTTAAGCTCAAACCAGACCCTTGAGACCTGCCCGAGTGAATCCTTTAGCCACGCATCGCAATTGTAGGTTCCGGGAGAAGCACCGCGTCTAAATTCAAGCGGGAATACGGCGTCAATATCGCCATTTGTGCCAGATAACGCTATTGGGGTCCATTCGGGATGAACCGTAGTCTGGATGCGATACTCCGAAGGATCGCCTGGAACATACACAATGGAGGTTGTAAATTGCGCGCCAGTACTCATTTTTTCGCATGTGACGCCGATCTCGTCTAACTGTGTGGCTTCTCGAATTTTGGCTGTGATTTGAATCGTACCGTTTGATGCACCTACCTCAACTGTTCTCCTTGAGGCCCGGAGTACGAGGAATTTAGGTGCGTCGTCGTCGTACGAACCCGCACTACGCGTGACCTTAAGCTCAAACCAGACCCTTGAGACCTGCCCGAGTGAATCCTTTAGCCACGCATCGCAATTGTAGGTTCCGGGAGAAGCACCGCGTCTAAATTCAAG
>JBJSXZ010000107.1:0-3494 GCA_046086645.1 Candidatus Limnocylindrus sp. | reverse complement strand
AGGCGTCCGGGCTCTTGCGCAAATGAGATAACCGCGCGACGGAATCTCTTTGAAAGCGAGGCGAGTGTCGGCCCGATGACCGGAACGCTGCCGATGATCCGGTCGTAGCCCCCCTTGCTACGTCGCCAACTCTTTGAGAGCTTGACGCGTGAGAGATAAGTTGAGATGGCACCGACTGTCGGTGAGATCGACATCTCGTTGTCATTCAACACAATGAGGAGTCGGGTCCCACGATGACCGATGTCATTAAGGGCCTCGAGGCTCAACCCGCTCATTAGCGCCGCATCACCAACCACCACAGCGACACGCTCATCCGTCCCGCGCACATCGCGAGCGAGGGCAAGGCCCTGGCCAATCGAGAGCCCGGTGCCAGCATGGCCACCGTCGAACACGTCATGGGGCGACTCTGTGCGGCGAGGAAATCCACCTATCCCACCCAACTGGCGGAGTGAGCCGAATCGAGCAAGCCGTCCGGTCAAGAGCTTGTGTGGATAGGCTTGGTGCCCTGTATCAAAAACAAGACGGTCGGTCGGCGAGTTCATTACTCGATGGAGCGCGAGCGTCAACTCAACAACACCAAGGCTCGGACCGAGGTGGCCACCTGTAACTGCGGTCGTGGCGATAATTGCCGTACGTATCTGCTCGGCCACGTCGTCAAGCTGGGCAGATGAGAGCAACTTGAGACCGGCGGGTCCTTCAAGTCGTGCGAGAAGCGAATCTTCTCCAACTGCGCGGAGCGCTACTCGTTCATCGCTCATGATGCATCTCCCTACTCCCTAGTCTTCCTCGTCCAGGTCAAGCGTAGCGGTGGTTCCGTCTGGGAGAAGCTCCTCTACACGGAGGCGCGCCGCCTTGAGCTGCGCATCCGCATGGCGCTGGAGGGCTACACCGCGTTCAAACAGGACAACCGCGTCCTCAAGCCCGCCGTCACCAGCCTCAAGCGCTTCGGCGACGGTGCGGAGTTCGCGCATCGTTTCGTCGAACGACGCGGGTAGCGTCGCGTCGCTGCCGCGATGCCCCTTACGCTTTCCGGCCATGCTCCCCCTCCTCCTCCGTACTGGTTATGGTCGCATGGAATGCCCCTGTCGCGAGTCGAACCCTGACATGCCCACCCACCTGCACCTCGCGCCAAGAGCGGATCGGGTGCCCGTCGGGCTCGAGCGCAATTGCATACCCCCGTGCCAGGGTGCGGAGAGGTGAGAGCGCATCAAGGAGCCTCCCGGCCTCGGCTAGCGCTACGTCCATCCGTTGCAGGTAGAGGGAGATACTACGAGCCAGTGCGTTGCCGAGCTGCGCAAGGTGCTCACCGTGTTGCAGGAGGAGTTCCCGTGGACCAGCCTCATCCGTACGTTGAGCCAATGCGAGGAGCTCTTCGTTTCGTTGCCCAAACAGTGCATCGATTCTGTGTGCAACACGTGCGAAGAGATGCTGCAGCCCCAATTGCAGCATCCCTTCTGGCGGAGCGACGAGACCGGCGGCGATACTTGGCGTCCCAGCGCGGACATCCGCAACCAGGTCAGCGAGGGTGACGTCTGACTCATGCCCGACGGCAGAGATAACAGGGATTTGCGAAGCGGCGATGGCACGTATCACTACTTCGGAGTTGAAGGCGCTGAGATCTTCCGCGGAGCCACCGCCTCGCGCGACAATAATGACATCGACATCACCTGAGTTATCCAGGCGTGCAATCCCTTCAGCAAGCTCTATCGGCGCATTTGCGCCTTGAACCGATGAATGCGCGACGATCAGGCGCATATCTACTGCGCGATGGCGCAATACGCGGATCACATCGTGGATCACCGCGCCAGAGCGAGAGGTGACGATCCCGATGCTGTGCGGCGCTTCTGGGAGTCGGCGCTTCCGTGCCGCGTCGAAGATCCCCTCAGTTGCAAGTCGTTGTTTTAGTGCCTCAAGCTCCAGCGAAAGGATCCCTAGTGCCCCAGGTCGCTCAATTGCGCTGGCGACAAGTTGGTAACGGCTGCGTGAGGGGTAGAGATCGATGCGACCGCGCGCAACGACGATCTCCCCTGGTTGCGCGAGTGGTTCGCCAGGCCGAATCGAGCCTCGGAAGCGCACGATATCGAGGGTCGCGGCTGCATCCTTGATCGTGATGTACTCATGCCCCGCTGGACTTCGCAGCGCGCTCTGTACCTCGCCTACAACGATACAGTCCGCAAGGCTTTCGTCCGACGTGATCCGCGACTTGATCCGTATCGCGACCTCAGAGACGCTGAGGGCGCCGTCGGGTGCAAGCGGCGCGGTCAGACGCGTGTCTGGTACTCGCCCGTGCGAGTGTCGACGCGAATGACGTCGCCCACCGCCACAAAGAGTGGCACTTGCACAACGAGACCGGTCTCCAGCGTGGCTGACTTGCGTGCGCCAGTTGCGGTATCACCCGCAAAGCCAGGTTCTGTCTCCGTCACGGCAAAGTCGAGATTGATCGGGAGTTCAACGCCAAGCGTCTCGCCCTCATAGCTGATGCGGTCAAGAACTAGACCGTCCTTCACATAGTTCTTCGCCTCGCCTAGCTGTTCGGCAGTAATCACAAACTGATCGTATGTTTCAGTATCCATGAACGTGTAGTCTCCGCCGTCAGAAAAGAGGAACTGAGCTTCGCGTCGCTCCATGGTCGCGCGTGGGAACTTCTCGCCAGCCTGGAATGTCTTCTCCACGATTGAATGCTTGCGCACGTTCCGGAACCTTATTCGAACCTGTGCCGAGCCGCGACCCATCTTGATGTGGTGGTAGTCAAGGATCTGCCAGAGGTCGCCCTCTAGCTCAATAACGACGCCTTTCTTTAGTTCGCCAGTTGAAATCATTAACCCTCCTTTGGCAGAGGATCTCTCTGCAGTTGTGCCTAGTTTAGCCGTCAGCTGACGATTAGGGGTTCAGCGGGGAATTGCGTGAGGATCCTGAGGCTCTTTTCTGCGGTATTGACCGCGACAAGATCCTCGATGCGAATGCCGATCTCGTCTTGAACGTAAATGCCGGGCTCAACACTAAAGACGGTCGGGCTTGGTAGTGCGTCATCCGACGCGCCCCGCGACAGTGAAGGCGACTCGTGCGTCTGAAGACCAATCCCATGACCGAGGCCATGTTCGTAGACGCGCGGCGCTCCTGCCATCGCAGCGCGCGCGGCGGCATCGCAGGCCCGACCAGAAGGGAGAGGACCACCCTGCTCGACTGCCAATCGGAGTAGATCAATCGTGGCCGCCTGTCCGCGGTGTACCGCCGCATAGAGTGCAGCGTGCTCGGCTGTGGGCTCGCCAACAAACAGCGTGCGCGTCATATCCGAGCGATAGCCCGCTACCTGTGCGCCAAAGTCGAAGAGGATGACCTCCCCGACACGAAGTTCATGAGTGCCTGGATTGCCGTGCGGGAGTGCCGCGTTGCCGCCGGCAAGTGCAGCAACATCAAAGGCGAGTGCCTCAGCGCCACCTTCGCGCATGGCGCGTTCCAGGGACCAGGCAAGCGCGGACTCTGACACGCCAGGT
>JBJSXZ010000106.1:0-1935 GCA_046086645.1 Candidatus Limnocylindrus sp. | reverse complement strand
CCTCGTTCAACAACTCCTCGCGGCCGGCCTCTTGGCGGGCGAGGGTGGCGATGCGACGCTCCTGCGGTCGCAACGTTGAGAGTATCTCCTCGACGCGGGCGCGATTTTCAAGCGCCTCTTTCAACTCTGCCTCTGCCCGTGCACGCCGACGCTCGTGGCGCGCAGTCCCTGCAAACTCTTCGACGAGCGTATGTCGCTCCGCGGCACGCAAGCTGAGAGCCTGATCAACAGCACCCTGTCCGATAAAGAGAAGTCCGTTCTCAGCAAGTCCCGCCCCATCAAGCAGCTCATTGAGATCCCGCAGGCGGATCTTCTCTCGGTTCAGTAGATACTCTTGTCCGCCTCCGCGATCGGCACGTCGAGAGATCTCAAGTTCAGTGAAGGGAAGATCAAAGAGCCCGTCATCATTTGCGATTGAGAGTGTGACCTCGGCAAGCCCGAGTTGGCGGCGCTTTTCTGAACCTGCGAAGATGACCTCATCGACACGCTTCGACCGAATTCCCCTGCCGGCCTCACCGAATCCCCAGCGGAGTGCGTCGACGATGTTCGATTTGCCACTCCCGTTTGGGCCAACGATTGCGGTAATGCCTGGGGTGAACGCAATCGTCGTCTTATCTGCAAATGTTTTAAATCCACTCAGGCGTACTTCGCGCAGTCGTAGCCGGCTCATAGCGCCGCCCCTGGTGAGATGCCGAGAATGTCGATCGCCGCCTCAGCGGCAGCAGCCTCAGCGGCGCGGCGACTCGGGCCTGAGCCGCGTGCAATCTCACTCCCGTCAACGCGAACTGCGCATTCAAAGATTCGCTCATGCTCAAGACCATGCGTGGCGACAATGTCGTAGCGTGGGAGGGAGCCGTTCCGCGCCTGTGTCCACTCCTGGAGGAGCGTCTTAATCCCCTTTCCGAGTGCGGAACGTGGCGCCGCAAGAGCGGTGGCAAGGTGCTGCTCAATAAATTGTGCGGCGGCACGAAACCCATGCTTCAAGAAGATCGCGCCGACGACCGCCTCTAGGGCAGCAGCAAGGGCCGCTGGACGTCGCCCTCCACCCCGTTGAGCTTCACTTTCACCGAGGCGGAGTGCGCGATCGATGCCAAGCTCAAGTGCAATGTCTGCGAGAGCTTGGCGGCTCACAATCGCAGCGCGTCGCTCGGAAAGGTCGCCCTCATGTGCCTCCACATCACGCTGAAAAAGATGCGCAGCGACTACGGCACCGAGCACTGCATCGCCAAGGAATTCGAGTCGCTCGTTGTCTTCATCTGCACCATCCTGGTGACGCGCAGAAGGGTGCGTAAGTGCCCGCGTAAGTTCCGCCTCCGCACCGAGGGGGATCGCAAGGCGCGCGGCGAACTCCGAAACGGATTCTCGACCAGTCTCTACGCCGTGTTCCATGCTGCCTATGCGCATGCCCGCCGGCGCCGTTTGGGCTATGCCCTGAAGCGGCGGCCAACGGACCGCCGCATCTCAGCCCTGCTTCTCGATGATGGCGTCGACAGCGTCCTGGACCGTCTTGATCTTTGCGAGGTCTTCGTCCGCAATCTTGACGTCAAACTTCTCTTCAAGTCCCATGGCAAATTCAACAAGGTCAAGTGAATCTGCGTTGAGGTCCTCGATGAAGGCGGCCTCAGGCGTGACCTTCTCCTTCTCAACACCTAGCTGCTCAACGATGTAGCTCTGGAGTTCCGCGAAAATCTGGGCCTTGTCAGTCATTCTTGGCTCCCTCCGTCTTTGCTTGATCGGACCGCTCCCGATAAGCGGTGCCGAGCACGCCATTGACTAATTTTCGCGCCGGCTCTCCGCTATACGTGCGGGCGAGAGCCGTCCACGCAGCGATCGCCTCAGCAGACGCCGCCGCGCGAGAGTGTAGCACCTCCCCTAGGGCTCCCAGCAGGAGGCTGCGCTCAATGCGGTGCAGCGTGGCGAGGGGGAACGCAGGGG
>JBJSXZ010000105.1:0-4424 GCA_046086645.1 Candidatus Limnocylindrus sp. | reverse complement strand
GGCTCCTGGCCGAAGCGCCGACACTACTCGTATGCGCAAGTGGATCTCTCGTACGCTCCCGCTGCCGAAGGGCCGTGTGCCACGAACGCTCTCGCTGCTGCTGCTCCTAGCCTTCACCGTCGCATTCACGCGTAACGTGATTGGTGCCGTGCAGGCAACCCTTGAAGTAAATCGCCTCCGTGATGAGAATGCCGCGCTGCAGGCGCAGGCCGACGCCCTTGCTGCGGAACGAGTCCTCCTCGACGACCCAGCCTTCCTTGCGCTCATTGCGCGCGGCTACAGCCTCGGATCTCCAGTGGAGCGGCCATTTGCGCTCGCTGCAAATGCACCGGCACTTCCTGAAGACGCACCAGGGTCGGCGGCACGCCGAGTGACCACGGGTGAAACGAGCCCCTCACCGATTGATGTATGGCTCGGGGTTCTCTTCGGTAGCTAGCGCGAGTTACTCCCTCTCGCCGAAGATTGTCCAGTGCCACGGCTTCACAGCATCGCCTGTGAGCTCAACTGCAACATGCTTGATCTGCGTGTACTCCTCGAATGAGTAGCGACTCAGGTCCTTGCCAAATCCTGATTGCTTGAATCCTCCGTGTGGCATCTCACTCAAGAATGGGAGGTGGTCGTTCACGAGCACCGCGCCGAAATTGAGCGAGTTGGCGACGCGGTGCGCACGCTGAACGCTACTTGTCCAGACGCTTGCAGCTAGCCCGTACGGGGTGTCATTTGCGAGACGGAGCGCCTCCTCCTCGCCCCTGAAGGGGAGTATCGCGAGCACAGGGCCGAACACCTCATTCTGTACAATCTCGCTCTCCTGCTTGCAGCCAGCGATGAGAGTCGGGGCATAGAAGGAGCCATGCTCAAAGCCGGCTGGCGCTATTGGGGTACCACCGAGAAGGATCTCAGCGCCGTCAGCACGTGCGCGCTGAACAAATCCCGCCACGCGATCGCGCTGCACCATTGAGATTAACGAGCCCATATCTGTTGCTGGGTTGAAGGGGTCACCGAGTCGAATTGTTGCTGTGAGTTCCGCCACGCGTGCGACGAGTCGATCGTAGATCTTCTCCTCGATGTAGAGGCGTGTAGCAGCTGTGCAGTCTTGTCCAGCATTGACAAATGCACCTGCAACGGCGCCACGCGCGGTCGTCTCAATGTCAGCGTCTGCAAAGACTACGAGCGGTGCCTTCCCGCCAAGCTCGAGGTGCAGTCGCTTCAGCGTTGGTGCGCCAGCGACCATCAACCTCCGTCCAGTCGCGCTGTCGCCAGTGAGTGCAATGATGTCGACACGTGGATCTGCGGCGAGCTGAGCTCCGATTGCTGCGCCCGGTCCCGTAACAACATTCACGACACCCTCTGGGTAGCCTGCCTCGCGCGCCAACTCGGCGAATCGAATGGCGGTAAGCGGCGTTGCGCTCGCCGGCTTGAGGACAACGGTATTGCCAGCCGCAAGCGCAGGTGCCGCCTGCCAGACCGTCATCGCCAACGGATAGTTCCATGGGGCGATGAGTGCGGCGACCCCGATCGGTTCGCGGCGGATCATGGACGTGTGGCTGCCAGTGTACTCACCCGCAGCGATCCCTTCTGGGCTGCGGAGGATGCCCGCGAAGTAGCGGAGGTGGTCAATCGCCGCCGGAAGATCGCCGTCGCGGCGCAACTTGCGCGCGGTACCGGTCTGCCACACCTCAAGATCAGTGAGTTCTTCCGACTCACGTTCAATGAGATCGGCCAACTTCAAGAGGAGTGCTGCACGTGATACGGGCGGCGTCGTGCGCCATCCACCGGCGTCGAAGGCGACACGTGCGGCGTGAATTGCTGCATCGACATCTGCGTGGGTCGCAAGTGGAATCTCGCCGATCGCCTCCCCACTTGCAGGGTGGCGCAGGGTGAAGGTGGCACCCGCCTCTGCCTGGCGGGAGAGCCCGCCAATGAGGAGGTCTGGTTTGAAGTTTGGGCTCGCCTGTCGCATACGGGTAAGCGTAGGCGATCGCGCCAAAACTGGCGCCCGTTGGCGCGCTAGGATGAGCAGATGGCAACGGGGCGACGACCACGGCGCGGGAGCACGACGGCGAGCCTTCTGACAGGGTCAGCAGGCAGTAGCCCTGTCGCGACGCCTGCCGGATCCGCACTCTCCGCGAGCAGCCCGTGGAGCTACGCGCCGGCCCCCGAGAGCCGTGATGTCGCGCAGATTCGTTCGCGCTATGGACTCTTCATCGACGGTAAGGAGCGGGCACCATCAGGCGGCGAGGTGACGATCACCTTTAACCCGGCCACAGAGGAGCCGCTCGCCGAGATTGCGAAGGGGACTCCAGAGGATGCCGACCGCGCAATCGAAGCTGCAAGTCGCGCCTACCGCAAGGTTTGGTCACGCTTGCATCCACGCGAACGGGCAAAGTATCTCTATCGCATCAGCCGCATTCTCCAAGAGCGAAGCCGCGAGTTTGCCGTCACGGAGACCTTGGATTCAGGCAAGCCGATTCGCGAATCGCGCGATGTCGATGTGCCGCTTGCCGCCGCGCATTTTTGGTACTACGCCGGTTGGGCAGACAAGCTTGCTTACGCGGTTCCAGGGAGGCGCCCAGAATCGCACGGCGTTGTCGGGCAGGTTATCCCGTGGAACTTCCCACTACTCATGCTCGCCTGGAAGATTGCCCCCGCCCTCGCGGCCGGGAACACAGTCGTCCTGAAGCCGGCGTCAACGACGCCGCTCACGGCGCTCCTCTTTGCTGATATCTGCCGGCAGGCGGGCCTCCCAGATGGAGTCGTCAACATCATCACGGGCCCAGGGAGCACAGGCATGGCGATCGTGACCGATCCCCGAGTTGCGAAGGTCGCCTTTACGGGCAGCACCTCGGTCGGCGTGACAATCGCCAAGGGGATCGCAGGCCAAGGGAAGGGTCTGACCCTCGAGCTTGGCGGGAAGGCGGCGAACATCGTCTTTGAGGACGCCGCAGTCGATCAGGCGGTCGAGGGAGTCATCAATGGCATCTTCTTCAACCAAGGCGAGGTGTGCTGTGCCGGTAGCCGCCTCCTCGTCCAAGAGTCCATCGCCGAGGAGTTCTTGGCTCGATTGCGCAATCGCATGTCAACACTGCGCGTTGGCGATCCGATGGATAAGAATACCGACGTCGGCGCCATTAACTCCCGTGCGCAGATGGAGACCATCGGTGAGCTCGTTGCGAGTGGCGTGAGCGAGGGAGCAGAGATCTGGCAGCCCGCATGCGACCTACCAACGCGTGGGTGGTTCTTCCGCCCAACACTGTTCACCAATGTGGCACAGAGCCATCGCATTGCGCGCGAAGAGATCTTCGGACCAGTGCTTGCCACCATCACCTTCCGGACGGTCGCTGAGGCAATCGAGAAGGCGAACAACACGGCGTATGGCCTCTCTGCTGGCATCTGGACAGAGAAGGGGAGCCGGATCCTCCACGTTGCCAATGCCCTGAAGGCGGGGGTTGTCTGGGCGAATACATTCAATCGTTTCGACCCCACCTCACCATTCGGTGGCTACAAAGAGTCGGGATACGGACGTGAAGGCGGGCTCCAGGGCCTTCATGCGTATCTGAGGAGTTCGTAATGGCGAAGAAACGGCGCCAAATACCGATTCCAATACTTGAGCCGATTGAGGTCGGAAGCGAAAGTCCGCGTCTCGAGGTGCGCCGAACTCCGAAGCTCTACATTGGCGGTGCGTTCCCACGGAGTGAGTCCGGGCGGACAGATCAGCTCGCGTTGAAGCACGGTGACCTTGCTAACGTCGCGCGAGCCTCGCGGAAAGATATGCGCGAGGCGGTACGTGCCGCGCGAGCAGCGAGTGAAAGTTGGGGCTCGAAGGGTGCCATGGTGCGCGGGCAGATTCTCTATCGCGTTGCAGAGCTAATGGAAGGGCGTGCAGCGCAGTTTGAAGCAGACCTCATCGCGCATGGCCGCGGTCGTCGTGCTGCCGCTGCAGAGGTATCCGCGGCAATCGATCGTGTGGTCTGGTTCGCCGGTTGGCCAGATAAGATCCCGGCCGTGCTTGGTGGGACAAACCCTGTCGCCTCGTCGCACTTCGTCTTTACGATTCCAGAGCCAACGGGAGTAGTTGCCATCATCGCGCCAGAGTCGTCGGCGCTGCTCGGGCTTGTAACTCGCCTCTCTGCGGTGCTTGCTGGCGGAAATGTGACGGTGTTGCTTGCGAGCGAGTCGGCGCCACTCCCGGCGGTGACACTCGCCGAGACGCTTGCGGTGAGTGATGTGCCAGGTGGAGTCGTCAACATCCTGACTGGAAGGCGCGCGGAGCTCATCCCACATCTCGTGCGCCATGCCGATGTAGATGGTTACGATCTCTGGGGTTGCCCTGACGCCCTTCTGATTGAAGCAGAGCAAGGCGCAGCAGAGCACGTTGCGCGCGTCGCACGCCGACCGCACGGGAGCGAAGACCACGACGATGCCTT
>JBJSXZ010000104.1:0-3720 GCA_046086645.1 Candidatus Limnocylindrus sp. | reverse complement strand
TGGTGAGGGTGAGTGCGCCGAGCGTACGTCCGTGGAAGCCACCGACGAAGCCAACGATCCATTGTCGACCGCTCATGTAGCGAGCAAGTTTGATCGATGCCTCTACCGCCTCGGTCCCAGAGTTTTGGAGGAGCACCTTTGATGGTCCCTTCCATGGCGCCGTTGCGGCGAGCGCAGAGGCGAGCTCCTGGTAGCGCTGCTCGTAAAAATCGGAGGCGCTGTAGTGGAGTAGTCGCTGCGCCTGCGCAACGATCGCGTCAACGACGCGCGGGTGGCAGTGCCCCGTGGAGTTCACAGCGATGCCGGCGCAAAAGTCGAGGAAGACGTTGCCATCTTGATCCTCTACGCCCATCCCTCGGCCGCGGACTGGTGCAAATGGATAGGCGCGCGGGAGGCTGTTCGAGACGACAGCCTGGTCTGCAGCGACCTGCGCGAGCGCCTTTGGACCTGGAACCTTGGTTACCAGGTGCGGCAGGCTCACGGGCCAGGTGTCCGGCTTCTCTGCGACCGCCATTACATCCTCCTTGCGTGTATCGGATCTATCCAGAGTGTATACGAGGCGTTCGCGCTACCGAACAATGGTCTGGCTCTGTTCGCGCAGATATTGCGCCACGTAGTAGAGACCGCCGCCCGACTTTCCCGTCGTGCCCGACTTCTTCCAGCCGCCGAACGGCTGCACCATCGGCCAGGCGCCAGTCGTT
The DNA here is from genome assembly GCA_046086645.1 of Candidatus Limnocylindrus sp. Taxonomy (GTDB): domain Bacteria; phylum Chloroflexota; class Limnocylindria; order Limnocylindrales; family Limnocylindraceae; genus Limnocylindrus. The sequence continues at coordinate 3,019 of JBJSXZ010000104.1, read as the reverse complement.
GAGCCCGCACGTCGGTTGACGTAGACCACGCCGCCGTCGATCGTGTCGAGGAAGGTCTGGATCTCTCCAGCATCTTCCGTAAAGCATCCGGCTGTTAGTGCATAGTCGCTCTCATTCGCCAGGGCGATTCCCTCTTCAAACGAGCGCACCTTCGTTACCGCGACAAACGGCACGAAGAGTTCATCGCGGAAGAGGCGATGCGTTGCAGCAAGGCCCGTGGCGATCGTGGGCGCTACGTAGAAGCCCTTAGAGAGATCACCCTCTGTGAGCCGCCTGCCACCTGCGACAATGGTTCCGTCTCGCTTCGCCTCTTCGCATGCGGCCAAGAAGGTGTCGACTGAACGCGCATTGATCACTGGCCCGAGGAAGACACCGCGAACGGTTGGATCTCCAACCTTGAGCGCCTTTGTCTTCTCAACGAGCTTCTCGACAAACGCATCGTGCACCGCTGCGTCAACGTAGACGCGGCTGTTAGCGGAGCACTTCTGCCCGCCAAGGCCGAAGGCGGAGCGCATGACGCCCTCTGCGGCCTTCTCAAGATCGGCATGCTTCGAAATGATCGTCGGGTTCTTTCCCCCCATCTCGACGATGACCGGCTTCGGATACGACTTCGCAAACGAGTGATAGAGCTTCATCCCCACATCGGATGATCCGGTAAATGTCATGCCTGCAACATCGGGGTTCTCTTGTAGCTCTGCGCCAACGCTCTCGCCTGGCCCCATGACCATGTTGAAGACTCCATCGGGAATCCCGGCATCCTTGATTGCGCGTGCAAGGAGAACTGCCGAAAGCGGTGCGTCGGACGACGGCTTAAGAACCACGGTGTTGCCGGCAACAAGTGCGGCGCCAACTGGGCCACCCATCAGTGCAAACGGGAAGTTGAACGGGCTGATCACACCCCACACGCCGTAGGGACGAAGCACTGTCTTGGTTTCAACCTTGGCATCGCCCAGGTTCCCCATTGCGTGCACGTAACCATTATTGCGCTCGACTTCGCCGGCATAGATGCGGAAGAAGTCGGCCGTCTCCTCGACATCGCCGAGAGCTTCGAGGCGATTCTTCCCAACCTCAATGGAGAGGAGTGCGGAGTAGAGGAACTGGCGATCACTAATGAGTTCGGCGGCGGCGCGAATCAACGCGACGCGCTCTTGCCAGGGGCGCTTCGACCATGCGGGGTAGGCGGCCTTCGCAGCAGCAATGGCCCGCTTTGCAGTCTCGCGATCGCCCTTACTGAATGTGCCAACAAGTGAGCCGTCGATTGGCGTGCGCTTCTCGAAGGTGGGACCACCGGTGCTCCACGCGCCATCGACGAAGTTCCCGTAGCTACCACCGAGCAGCGATCGCGCTTCGGCAAGTCCCTTCTCGTAGCCCGTGTGGATCTCTTCGTTCGAGTCAGAGAGCGTCGCGTAGGTGATCTTCAACTTCTCGGCCACGGGAGCCTCCTTAACTAGCGGTGCGCATGGCGCACCATTACGAGGAGTCTAGCGCGGCGCGGCACTGCGGCAGCTGGTGCAGCGCCCCTGAAGCGCAAGGTGATCAAGATCGGCGGCAAAACCCGTGGCACGCTCAATCGCCGCAAGGATCGGTGCCGCCGCGTTGGCGTCGAGTTCCACCTCCGCGCCGCATGTGTGGCAGTGGAGGTGGCCGTGCGGGAGCACCTCCTCCAAGTGATAGGTCTCACGACCGTCGACCCCGTGGTGATGGCTGGCGAAGCCAAGCTCCTCAAGCAGGTCGAGCGTGCGGTAGACGGTTGACGGGGTGGCGCTCGGATCCTGTGCACGAACGCGCTCCACGAGCTCAGCCCCGGTGGCGTGACCGTCGGAAGCGGCAAGCACTTCGGCAATCAACTGCCGCTGCTCGGTCCAACGCTGGCCGCGCGCCTTCACCGCCGCCTGAAGCCGTGCTGCGAGCGCGCTCGTCACTGAGGTGATCATGGCGAAAGCATACGCGATGCTTATTGCAACGTGTTGCGATAGACTCACTCGGTGATCCATACCATGCACCTCCCCGACGGCTTTCTCGCCCCCCAACTGGCGCTCGCCCTCTGGGTTGCCACGGCGGCAATCGTGGGCTTCGCGCTCCGTCGCCTAAGCGCATCGAGCGACGAGGCGAGTGCTGCACAGCGGCCGATCCTTATGGGGATCGTTGGCGCGTTCATCTTCGCCGCGCAACTCTTCAACTTCCCGGTGGCCGCTGGCACGAGTGGACACCTGCTCGGCGGTGTGTTGGCCGGCTACCTCCTCGGGCCGTGGGCGGGAACGATCGTGATGACCTCGGTCATCGGGATCCAGGCACTCATCTTTCAAGACGGCGGCCTCCTCGCCCTTGGCGCCAACATCTTCAATATGGGCATCATCGGTACGCTCGGCGGTGCGCTCGTTGCACGGAGCATCTCCACCGCGCTCGGCGGTAGTCGCGTTGCGACGGTCGCAGCAGCAGGGGCGGCTGGCTGGCTCTCCGTAATGGCCGGTGCAGGTGTCACCACGTTGCAGCTCGGCCTCTCAGGAACGACCGATGTGTCGATTGGTCTCCCCGCAATGCTCAGCATTCATGCCTTAATCGGCATCGGAGAGGGACTCATCACGATCGCTGCGCTCACGTTCATTGCGACAACTGCACCCGACCTCCTCACACTCGGCGCACCCACGCGGGCATCGACAACGAGACGCATCGTTGTTGGCTCGGGAATTTCGCTCCTCGTTGCAGCGCTTGCTGCACTCTTCGCTTCAGCCGACCCCGACGGGCTCCAGCGCGTTGCACTCACGCTAGGCTTTCACGCCGCTGAAAATACCCCGCCATTTGAACTCTTCCCCGGCTATACGATCCCCGGCATCGATAGCGCAACTGGAACGCTTCTTATTGCAGGAGTTGGCATTGGCATCATCTTCACGTCGATCGTGCTCTTAAGCCGCATCGCAGCCCGTCGCGGTCGCCAGTAATGGCACAAGTCCAAGGACAGGTAGATGCGCGCGCCACGGTGATTGCCGCACTTGCCTTTATCCTTGCGGTTGCCCTCATG
>JBJSXZ010000103.1:0-6758 GCA_046086645.1 Candidatus Limnocylindrus sp. | reverse complement strand
ACGGTATTCAGATTTTGCGTGCGCATCAACTGCTTGAGTGCACGGTAGCGTTCGCCGCCTGGCACCTTGGAGCGAATCCAGTCGGGGTGCCGCTGCGTTGGCGCTGGGTCGGAACCGAGCATCGGAAGCTCAGCGCCGACGAGGGAGCCCTTCTCGTTTGGGAGCGCCATTAGAAGTTCACCGAGCGGCCGATCGAGACGAGTGCCGCCTCGCCCACGATTTCGGAGAGCGTCGGGTGTGGATGTGTGGTGCCGCCAAGCTGGCTGGCGGTCGCACCAAGCTCGAGCGCGAGGCTCGCCTCGGCGATCAGGTCGGTCACCTTCGGGCCAACCATGTGCACGCCGAGCACCTCACCGGTATCGGCGTGGCGAAGCACCTTACAGAATCCGTCGGCATCGCCGCCAACATGCGCCTTGGCGATCGCCAAGAACGGCACCTGCCCTGCGACGAAGGGAACACCGTCGCGCTCCAGCTCTTGCGACGTCGCCCCAACCGACGCAACCTCCGGGCGGCAGTAGGTTGCGCGGGGCTGCTTCACATAGCTGATCGCATGGATCGGTTGTTCGGCGATCGCCTGTGCGGCGATCAGTCCTTCGTGCGCCGCAACGTGGGCGAGTTGCAGGCCACCAATCACATCGCCCACCGCATAGATGTGCGGGCTTGCCGTGCGCATCTGTGCATCGACCTGGATGAACCCTCGCTCGACCTTCACCCCCGTGGCCTCGAGCCCAAGCGCACCGCTATTGGGGACACGGCCGGCAGCAATGACGAGAAGATCTGCGGTGAGGGGCAGTGCAGCGCCGCCCTCCATCGGTTCGATCGAAAGTGCGACACCATCTGCGCGCTTCGTGAGTGATCCCTCAACGATGCGATGTGCAACATGGATGGCAATACCTCTCTTGCCGAATGCTCGCGTCAGCTCCTTTGATGCATCGCGATCTTCAAGTGGGACGAGTGCGGGAAGCATCTCGACGATCGTCGTCTCGGCGCCAAGGTCGCGGAAGTACGAGGCGAACTCACAGCCGACTGCTCCCCCACCGACAACGATGACGCTGCGCGGCTTAAACGTTCCGGTGACGATGTCATCGCTGCTGACGATGATCTGGCCATCTGCCTCGAACCCTGGAATCTTGCGCACGCTTGAGCCGGTGGCAATCACGAAGTCGCGCGCCGTTAGACGGCGTGTCTCTCCGGTCGGCGCACCCGTCTCGTCAAAGATCTGCACCTCGACGGTCGTGTCGTCGATGAAGGTTGCGCGGCCCGCAATGAGCTCAACACCATTCTTTTTGAAGAGTGATTTGAGGCCAGCATGCATGCGGTTGACGATGCGGTCGCGGCGAGCGGCAACGGTGCCCGCATCGACGCCGGTCGCTGGGCTGATCTCAATGCCAAAGTCTGCCGCCTTGCCAATCTTGGCGAGGAGGTCGCCCTTCTCGAGCATCGCCTTTGCAGGGATGCAGCCCCAGTGAAGGCAGGTGCCGCCGACTTTCGCCTGCTCGATGAGCGTGACCGTGCGGCCGAGCTGCGCGGCACGAAACGCAGCTGCATAGCCACCTGTTCCGCCGCCAATAACGAGAAGATCGTGGTCGGGCATAGGAGAATCCTACGCCGCGCTGCTATCCTCCGCCGCCATGGACATTCAGCTGCTTCTCGCCGCCACCGTTGGAGCCTATCTGGCAGGCTCGATCCCGTTCGGGCTGATCGTGGCGCGCCTCACCGGCGGTCCCGACCCACGATCGATTGGCTCCGGGCGGACCGGCGGCACCAACGCGCTGCGTGCCCTGGGACGGCGACGTGCAGCGGTCGTTGCCGCGGGCGACGTGCTGAAGGGAAGCCTCCCCGTCATCGCGATTCAAACCATGACATCGAGTGCCGCGGCCGACACGGCCAACTGGTGGGCCGTATGCGCTGCGCTCTTCGCCGTACTCGGCTCAACGCGCTCAATCTGGGTTGGCTTCAAGGGCGGTCGAGGGATCGCAACCGGCTTTGGCACCGCGCTTGCAATTGCACCGCTCGCAATTGTCGCGGTTGCGCCCATCTTCTTTGTCTTGATCTGGCGCACGCGTCTCGTCTCACTCGGCTCACTCGCCTCCGCGGCGCTCTTTGCACCAGTCTCCCTGGGGCTCGAGTTCAGCGCGAGCGGAACGATCGGCACCGCACTCCTGCTCTATTCCATTGTTGGCCCAGCACTCGTCTGGCTTGCCCATGCCGACAACATCAGCCGACTGCGCGCTGGAACCGAGCGCGACTTTGATCCGTCGCTCTTGCAGCGAGACCGTACCGAGCAGTAGTCAGCGCACGCGGATGAGCCGCGCAAGAACGAGCAGCGTCACTGCCAGCAACGCCATTGGGACGAGCGGCAACTCTGCCGTGACGAGCGCAACTTCTGGAACAAGAATGCTGAGCGCCGTCAGACCGAGTACGAGGAGTACGACCGCGAGCAGGATCGCGATCACCGAGGCGAGCGGGGCGGTGTCACGCGTGCGAGGCCGACTCATCGCGCAGCAGGATCTGCGTCGGCGGGAAGTTGAATCGGGGCAACCACAATTTCACCGAGCATCTTCTGCGCAGCGGGGAGGTGATGCGCGAGAAGTGAGCGGTGAAACAAGAGGCTGATGTCGCATCCTGGGGCGCCACGGCGTCGCGCGCCAGATTCTGGATCGAAGCCGACCGGTCCTTCAACCGCAAGGCAGGGGACGCCCGATTCGCGCGCACGGCGAACCAGATCAACGCCAGCAGCGATCGCCGTCGTAAGGGGGCGACTTCCATGACCACCGCCAAGCCCCTCGATAACCAGGGCAACGGCGTCGATCCCTGCACGGAAGTGTGCCGCCTCGCGCATATCTGGAACGCGGAAGCGGCGAACACCGCGAACAAATTCGAGTCGGTCCCATGCGGCACCAACGGTCCCCTCATCTGGGCGGGCGCGCGGCGTGCAGAGCACCACCACCAGATCGCGACCAGCACCAGCAAGAGCTGGCACCGCCTCGAGCGCTGGCGCGGCATCTCCACTTGCGCCAACGATGACGAAGATCGGCAGGTTTCCCTCTGGATCGCGTGCGCGAGCAAGGTCGAGTGCAACCTGCGCAACGATTGCGCCACCAATGCTCACTGCATCGCGCGTTGAATAGCCGAGTCGTGCCGCCTTCAGCATCATTCCGCGCAACGCGGCGGCGCTCACGGGTGCGAGGCGCTGCTGATACGCCCAGCGCGCGCGATAGGAATCGGCAACTGCCACGACGAGTGCCCGATCTGGCTCAACAGCGTGCGCGCGAGCCCGTGGTGCTGGTTTGGCAAACGCGGGCTTCTTCATACGCTGAGGATAGTCTGCGGCACGCGAGCGCGCGCAGGGCTCACGACTTCAGCGCGGCGCGAGGGAGGCGATAGCGACGCGATCCCAATTGCTCAGCGAGCCCATCGCGCACAAGTTGCTCGAGCGCCAGCTCAACGGCGGCCTTCTCGTGAACGCCGCGCGCACCGGTGATCGAGACTCCCGCTGGGCCGGCATCGCGGAGTTCGTCGAGGATGCGCCCGCGAAGCCAGCGGCGCGTTGCAGGAAACGGAGTTGCGACAGTGCGACGTGCCGGTGGCGCGAACGTCTCGCCTGCCGATCGGCATGACCTCTTGAGCGGGCAGGCGGCGCAGTCTGGTGACGTGCGGCGGCAGAGGCGTGCCGCAAGGTCCATCGCTGCCTGCGCCCAGGTGCCGGCAAGTCCGGGCTCGAGCACTTCGCCAAAGGCGTCGGCGGCGATCTGGAGTTCACGTGAGCGCAACGGTGGAACAGCACCAACGAGTCGCTGCACGATGCGCGCAATATTCACGTCGACAGGGATCGAACGACCTCCCGCGGTGATCGCCGCAACGGCGCGCGCCGTGTAGGGACCGATCCCCGGGAGTTCCATGAGGGCCTCATGTGTCGACGGGAGGCCGCCGCCCGCTACAGCCTGCTGTGCTGCATCGTGGAGCGCGACGGCGCGTCGGTTGTAGCCGAGGCCACGCCACGCATCGATCACCTCGGCGCGCTCAGCAGCTGCGAGCGCATTCAGTGTGGGAAATCGTTCAAGGAACCGCTGCGCAAGCTGATCGACCCGCGAAATCTGCGTCTGCTGCGCCATCACCTCGACGATCAGTACTGCATAGGCGTCACGTCGCTCGCGGATTTTCAGTGGTCGCGCCTCTGTTCGATACCAGTCAAGGAGTGCGGTGGCAACGCGTCGTGCCTGGGCAACGCTTGGTGTGACCATGCGCGCTCCTCGTTGCGCTGGAGCGGCGGCTCGCCGCACGCGACTCAACGGTCTGGAAGCGTTGGCGGAATCCGATGTGCGCGAGCGATCTCGCGCAAAGTTCGCGCCAGTTCCGCCTGCTCCACCGCGTCGGCGAGTGCATGATGATCGGCGACAAGGTTGGTTGGATACACCTGCCGAACGAAGCGCTTCACCGTCTTTTTCCAGGTGAGGTTGTCGCCACCGTGAAGTGCGTAGTAGATACTCTTCAGGTCGACCGCCGACATGCCAAACGGGTTACGCACTCCGGCCTCAGCGAACGCCATCACCAGCCACATCCAATCGAATGGTGTGTTGAAGCCGATCAGCAGCGGGCTCGACTCAGGTGCCGTTGCCTTGGCCGTAGTGCGCACCCACTCGGCGAAATGGCGCACGCCCTCGATTCGATCGATGCCATGCTCCTCGAGGTGCGCGCGCGTGAGTCGGTGGACTCGCTCCTCTTTATGCCCCCATGCCTTCTCGGGGTCGGGCTTCAACTCAACGTAGAACGTCGTTGCAGGATCGTCGACTAAGCAGGCACCGATGCTGATCAGACTCCCGTCGAGCGGAGTCTGGCCAGAGCACTCTACGTCAACGCTAAACCAGAGCTCCTGCGGGAGCCCGGGTTCGAACGGTGGCGGGGTAGCTGAGTCGTGCTGCATTGGTGCAGCCTAGGACATCTGGGCGATCACTCGCTCCGCAGCATGATGTGCTTGACCACCGTGTAGTCCTCGAGGGCGTACATGGATTGGTCCTTGCCGTAGCCAGACTGCTTAAAGCCACCATGTGGCATTTCGCTCGCGAGGGTGAAGTGATCGTTCACCCAGACGGTGCCGAACTGGAGCGCCTTGCTCACCTTGAGGGCGCGGGCGATGTCGCGCGTCCACAGTGACGACGCGAGACCGAAGCGACAGTCATTTGCCCACGCGAGAATCTGATCCTCGTCTTTGGCGCGCTGCACCGAGACGACTGGGCCGAAGACTTCGTCTTGCACAATCTCCGAACCCTGTGCAGGTCCTGCGATGATCGTCGGCTTGTAGTAGTTCCCCTTTGCGCGAATCGCTGCACCGCCAAGGACAACCTCGGACTTCTTTGACGCGCGTTCAACGAATCCTGCGACACGCGTGCGCTGCACAGCGCTGATGAGTGGCCCCATCTCGGTTGACTTCGCCGAGGTCGGACCGACCTTGATCGTCTTCACCTGATCGATCAGCGCCGCAACCAACTTCTCGTAGACCTTTGGTCCAGCGATGATGCGACAGGCGGCGGTGCAGTCTTGACCAGCGTTCCAGAAGCTTGCGGCGCGCATCGTCTCGGCGACAAGATTGATATCGGCATCGTCGAACACGAGCACTGGCGCCTTGCCGCCAAGCTCGAGATGGAGGCGCTTCACCGTGTCTGCACCTGCAGCTGCGATGCGCTTGCCAGTTGCCGTATCGCCGGTGACCGAAACCATCGCAACGCCAGGGTGGCGCGCAAGATAGGAGCCGACATCTTCGCCGGGGCCGGTAATCACATTCAGCACACCTGCTGGGAAGAATTCCTGTGCAAGCACACCAAGCATGAGCGCGGTGATCGGCGTTCGTGCCGATGGCTTCAAGACAACGGTGTTACCGGTGGCGAGTGCCGGTCCAATCTTCCATCCCGCCATGAGGAGCGGGTAGTTCCATGGCGCAATCGAAGCCACGACACCAACGGGATCTCGACGGATCAGGCTCGTGCGCCCTGGCAGGTATTCGGCAGCCGCCTTCCCCTCCATGTTGCGCGCAGCGCCAGCGAAATAGCGGAGGTTGTCGACGACCGCGTCGACCTCGAGCCCGACGGCGCTGATCGGCTTCCCTGCATTCTCAGACTCGGCGCGGACGAAGGTGCTCCTCTTTGCCTCGAGGGCATCGGCGAGGCGCAAGAGGGCGAGGCTGCGCTCACCTGGCGTCGTTGCGCTCCATGCTGGAAATGCTGCGGCTGCCGCTGCGACGGCGGCATCGACATCGGCCTTACCGCTATGGGGGACTGCGGCGATCTTCACCATCGTCGACGGATCTTCAACGATCAGCGTCTTCCCTGAAACTGCAGCGACAGATCGTCCGTTGATCACCTGCCTGTACGTCTTCATACCGCCTCCTCCATCATGGTCGACTCGCGACCGATTTCGCTAGCCTACCGCTGCTCACGGCGAAGTGTGCGTGCGTGTTCCACGCCCCTTAGGAACGCCGACCAATAAAGGAGAGGATTCGGTCGACCGCATCGAGATAGCGGGTTGTCGCAAAAGGGTGGTGGTTGAAGCCTTCGAGTGGCACATAGTCGATATTCGGCAGGGTGCCGATTGGGCGGCACCATTCTGGGCGCACGAGCTGATCGCCAACTCCGTGAATGACGAGAGTCGGAATTGGGAAGCGCTCGCCGCGCGCAACGATTGCACGCGCCTCTTTCTGCGCGGCAAACGCCTCGCCACCGAGACGTGCCGACGAGCTGAGCAGCGTGGCGGGCGCGTCAGGA
>JBJSXZ010000102.1:0-2689 GCA_046086645.1 Candidatus Limnocylindrus sp. | reverse complement strand
ATCCGCCCGCAGGCACTACAGCACGCCCGCCCTGACGGCCAGGACCTACACTCGACTGCGCCTCGAGGACGGGCACGAGGCGGTGGCGAAGATCGATGGCGCGGTCCCCGGCACGCAGCGGCCCCGGGTCCGGCCCGCCTGACCCGGCCATGTATCGAATCGCCACCTTTGGGCTAAACTTTGACGGACTGGCTGCGTTTCCCTGCCGAAACCTGCATCTCGCTGCACTTTCGGCCCCGCCAGGCCAGGGGATTGCTCGAAACGGTGGTTCGCACAGAACCGCGCCAGTGGCCAACCAGCGCCATCCTGTGCGGGAATCAAAGGTGGGCCCGCCTGGATTCGAACCAGGGACCAAGGGATTATGAGTCCCCGCGCCGTGTCGCTGCCAAGGCCAGAAATGGCCCTCACCGGGCGGGCCGGTAGCGCACTTTGGCTGGTACTTTGCAAAGTGCCGTGGACGGGCAGCTACGGTGGCGTGGGACGCATTCCACCGCTTCGGCCTCTACGCGCCACGGGGTGGCCCACGGGCGCGCCGGACGGAGCGGCTGGGGAGCGGGCGTGGCCGGGGCTCGACGGGCGGCCCGGGCGAGCCTGGGTGCTCCGCAGCACCGCCCCAGGGTCGGTGGGCCGCTACACTACACGAGATCAACGGCACTACCCCCAGAGCGCCTCCTTAACTTGGTGGCGATGTCCCTAAGAGTTCTCCCGGATCCAATCCTCATGGGCCCTCGCAACCGCTCGCACTTCCCATACCCATCCCAGTCCACCACGGCCCTCACTCTGCAGGCCCACGAGTGGGACGGGCTCCCATCCGAGTTGCCTCCAGACTTCGGTCAGCGCATCCTCTCTCTGAGGCAACGCCGACTCCACGCGCATGAGGTCGTCGTTGAAGAAGACTATGCGTGCGATTGGACGATGGCTGCTAGCCCCACTCTCCTCGAAGAGCCTGAGGGCGTAGACCGCATATGGCCCGCGCGGATCGCTCTTGGGAAGGGAAGTGTGTTCCTCAACTTCGACCCTGAGCCGACGGCCCAGCGCGGCTGTGGTTAGCGCTGCAGGCGACATGCCAGGTGCCGCCCGCATACCAGGCCGCGGTCGATCCGAACGGCCGCACCCAGCCATGCCCCCGGAGAGGTGTGCGATCACCAGACACGCCAGGGCCGCTCGCACACGCACAATGCACGCGTCACTGCTCTTCGCCTGGTGGCTGCGTGCCCGCCGGAATCCTGGCACTCCGCCCTCATGGAGAACTCTAGCCATACTTCTTGTACTCCTTCTCCTTTACCTCCGGCTGGGTGTTTCCCCCCGTGTAGGGGACCCGTTCCGCCTCCACGGGCGTTCCATCGCTGGAGGTCTTCGTGATGATCGCCAAGTCTCCATTCTGCAGCATGCGCCAGCAGCAGTTCACACAACTAGCTCCGCACAGTCGCCCACATGTCCTACCCTGACGGTTGTTGTACAAGTCCATTGAACGCTCCGCCTGAGGCTGACTCGAGTCGCGGTCCTCGTGGTTGTCCGCGACTTCCTTAGCCTGATCCGCTCCAATGGAGCGGGTCATGAAGCAATTCCAAAGACAGTGGCGAAACGCATCCTGGAATCCATTGTGGGCGCCTGGAAGTCCAGAAGCCTTCGCGGCATTCTCCGCTCTACTCGCATCGTTGCCAGCTGCCCCAGTATCCCACGGGCCGACCTTAAAGAGGTTCTCGATCGCCTCCAAAATCGAGCACCCAGTTGGATCCGTACAGACCCCAGGACGAGACCTTACGTATTCGTACATGTTCGGCCCGTCTGAGAATCCATGGGGATCTCTTTGCAAGAACCTCCCCCTCCCCGGGTCGTACGCCCGCGCCCGGTAGTGGTAGAGGCCCGTCTCCTCATCGCGCCACCGACCGGTGCCCGTCACGTACTGCCCGAGCGGATCGCTGCCCTGGGCTGATCCACCGCGCGTGATCGCGACCTCACCGTATGGATCGTAGCGGTAGCTCACCGCCTCGGTTCGGTCCGGCTCCTCAATCCGCATGACGCTGCCAAGCGCGTTCGCCCGGTACCACGACCTGGCAAGCTCGGACGTGTTGCTGTCGCCATCCCAGTCGAGCACGTCTGCCTGCTCTAGCAACAGCACCTCGTCGATGACGGGGCCGTAGACGTAGTCCTGCTTCCAGGTGCCCGTCGAGGTGTAGACGCTCACCGTCTCGACGCCGGAGTAGATGTAGCGGTAGGTCGCGCCCGTGATCACCTTCTCGACGCGGCGGCCCAGAGCGTCGTACTTGTACTCAGCAACCGTGCTGCTGTTGCTCTTCAGCTTCACGCGGCAGATCAGGTTCTTGTAGTTGTACTCGTAGAGGTACGTGCCGTCGTCGCTGACGTTGCCGTTGCCGTCGTGGCTGCGCGAGACGCCCCCCACCGCCGTGTACTGGTTCAGGTTGTTGTCGGTGTAGGACGTGTTGACCGGCGAGGACCCGTAGGGCGTCACGGTCACCGTGGTGCGGTTCCCGTCGTCGTCCATGCCGTACTGGATCTTGTTCACGTACGTGTTGCCCGAGGGCGACGACGGCGTGCTCGACCCCATCCACGCCACGGTCAGGCGACGGGCCTTGTCGTACTCGAAGGCGTCGCCCGGCTGGCCCGAGGACCCGTAGCGCTCGAAGGTCCGGTCGTGGAGCTTGTTGTAGCCGTAGTCGAGCTTGAG
>JBJSXZ010000101.1:0-1495 GCA_046086645.1 Candidatus Limnocylindrus sp. | reverse complement strand
GCTCCTGCTGCCAAGTCGGACTCGGATCGCCTTCGCGCAATCGGCATGGCTGGTGGCGTAGAGAAGTTCGAGTACCGCGACATCAAGACCGATTCAGGATTCGGCAACCCAGTTGCCGTGTTCAATCGCGTCAATGTTGTTGCAGGGCAGATCAACCCGTTCATCAACCCAGCGGTTGTTGATGTGTTGAATGTTGCCACAGGCAACAACATCAAGTTCCCAACCGTGACCGCGCTCGGCACGACCGCAGGGTCGGTTGCCGAGGCAGGCACTCTCACGGAAGACGACTTCACGGCTTCGGCTCTGAGTCTTACGCCGGTGAAGTACGCCGTGCTTGTCCAGGTCTCGGACGAGTTGATCCAGGATGCGGCCTTTGACCTTGCGTCAATGATCGCAGACGCTGCTGGTCAGGAAATGGCAATCGCGCACGGTGCTGCCGCAGGTACCGCCGTGGTGACGGCCGCTGGTTCAGGTGTGACAGGCGCGACCTTCGTGCCAACCTACGCCGAACTGGTCTCCCTCCAGATGAGCGTTCGCCAGCAATACCGCAACGCGCCAGGCGCAGGTTGGTTGATGGCCGATTCCACCCTTGGAACGGTCCTCGGCATCACCTCGTCCAGCGTGCCGCTCTTCCAGCCAGGTGGGCAGGGTGGGGCTGACCGCCTCCTCGGCAAGCCTGTCTACAGCGCGGGCGGGATCGCCGCGATTGGCGACAACAACAAGCCGATTCTCTTCGGTGACCTGAAGCAGATCAAAACTGCCCTCGTTGGTGGTGTTGAAGTCTCAGTTTCCCGTGAGTACGCTTGGAACCTCGGACTTGTCTCGTACAAGGTTCAGGTTCGTGGCGCGACTGGGCTTGCCCAGCCGTCGGCTGTCAAGTATTACGCCTGCAACTGATCTGATTCAGTAGCAAGCGGATAGCAGGCGGGGAGAGTCGCTTCGGCGGCTCTCCCCGAACTGCGTAGGGAGAACGAATGCTGGTGCGACTATGCAAGCGACGCGCGGAATATCCGTCCGGTGCCATCGTTGACATGCCTGCCGACGAGGCGCTCGCCCTGATCGGTTTCGGTCTGGCAGAGTCGGTCGCAGATGTTGACGCAGAGACACATAGGAAGCCCGTAGAGCGCGCCAAGGCACCAAAGCGTGGTAGGACTGCTACCATTGAACAAACCAGCGTGGCGCAAATCAGCCAAAGCGAGGATTCTGAATAATGGCAACCACATTGAATCACGGTCATTTGGTCGTCGGCACCACGCCAACCAAAATCACCACCGGCGTGGTGGGCGCTTCGCACCTCTACCTCCACGCGCCAGCAGGCGGCAACGCCATCTATATCGGTGGACCTGATGTGACCACCACGACTGGACTTGAGCTGCACAAAGGCACGACACTCACGGTGTGGCTGCCAGAGTCAGCGGTCATCTATGCGGTGGTAGCATCTGGAACAGAAACTCTACCTTGGCTACACACAGGGGGTCGCTGATGTCATACGCAA
>JBJSXZ010000100.1:0-4595 GCA_046086645.1 Candidatus Limnocylindrus sp. | reverse complement strand
GTAGTGCCTGGTTCACGATCCAGCGGTGCACGCGCACCTCGCCAGCAATCTCTGGGTGGAATGAGATTCCAAGCACGTTCCCCTGTCGTGCGGCAACGATGTGGCCGTCATCGAGTGTGGCGACAGTCTCGGCCATCGCTCCTACCGAGAGGATCTCGGGTGCACGAATGAAGACTGCGTGCATCGTGAGTGCGCCGCCATCGCTGCGCAGGCCGCGCATCTGGAGGTCGGCCTCAAAGGACTCCAGCTGTCGACCGAACGCATTGCGACGCACCTCCACATCGAGCAGTGAGAGGACGGGTTCGTCGCCATCTGCAATGCGGTTCGCGAGGATGATCGCACCCGCGCATGTGCCGAGGATCGGCGCTCCTCGCGCGGCAAGATCACGAATCGGTGCAACGAGGTCCCAGCGATGGAGCAACTTCCGCATCGCCGTGCTCTCGCCACCGGGAAGGATGAGCCCGGAGAGCCCGAGTAGATCTGCTGGGAGGCGAACCTCGCGACCGGTCGCGCCGATCGTTTCGCGGGTGTCGAGGTGCTCCCGAAAACCACCCTGAACGGCGAGAACGCCAACGCCTGGCTTTGCCGATGAGGCGCTGCGCGCCGCCACTGCTACCAGCCGCGCTTAGAGAGTCGCTCGGCCTCAGGGATGGTGCGCATCTCAATCCCACGCATCGCCTCGCCAAGCCCCGCAGAAACCTCGGCGAGGATCTGTGGGTTAGCCCAGTGCGTTGTGGCTTGAACGATTGCCGCAGCAGTCTTAGCAGGATTCTTCGACTTGAAGATGCCTGAGCCGACAAAGACGCCGTCGGCACCGAGCATCATCGAGAGCGCAGCGTCAGCTGGCGTTGCGATGCCGCCGGCAACGAAATTCACGACAGGGAGTCGTCCAGCCTTCGCCACAACGCGCACAAGCTCGTACGGTACGCGTGCCTCTTTCGCAACGTTGCGCAGGTGCTTCTCGCCCTTGCCACGCAAGGCGGCGATCTGCTCGCTCACCGTGCGAATGTGGCGTACCGCCTCAACGATGTTGCCAGTGCCAGCCTCACCCTTGGTGCGCATCATTGCTGCACCTTCGTTGATGCGTCGAAGTGCCTCGCCGAGATCCTTGCAGCCGCAGACGAACGGCACTTTGAAGTCGTGCTTGTTGATGTGGTTGCGATCGTCGGCTGGCGTCAACACCTCGGACTCGTCGATGTAGTCGACGTCGAGCGCCTCAAGGATGCGCGCCTCGGCGATATGGCCGATGCGTGCCTTGGCCATCACAGGGATCGAGACGGCTGACTGAATCCCCTTGATCATGTCGGGGTCGCTCATCCGCGCGACGCCACCGTCGCGGCGAATATCGGATGGGACGCGCTCCAGCGCCATCACCGCGACCGCGCCAGCCTCCTGGGCAATCTTCGCTTCGGCAGGGGTGACCACGTCCATGATCACGCCGCCCTTCAGCATCTGGGCGAGACCCTTCTTCGTGATCCAGGTCGACTTTTTTGCCGTGCTCTTCTTCGCTGCCATGGCACGATTCTCGCATACCATCAGGACTACGATGGCTGAGGAGATACGACTGAACGACGAGGAGCGAGGGTTTGCGGCCGGGCGCGTTCTGATCCCACGTGCCCGACCAGGTGCGCGCGGCAAGATCGCGAGCGTGAATGTCTCCTTCCCGGGCGGCGTGCCGAAGCGACCAATTGCACGCACCACAATCGGCACCCTCGGACTGGCGGGGGATGGGCAGCGCAGCAAGCCACCAGTCCATGGCGGCCCATCGAAGGCGGTCTGTCTCTTCGGGGTCGAGCAGATCGGTCGCGTCAATGCCGATGGGCACGACCTCTATCCTGGCGCGCTGGGCGAGAACCTCACCATCTCAGGCCTCGATCTCGGAGGGCTCGCCGCGGGTGACATGCTCAGCATTGGCGACGCAGCAGGCGGGCCCATCATTCAGCTCACCGAGCCGGCCGCTCCCTGCAAGAACATCGCAACCTGCTTCAGCGACTGGCGCATCGCCCGCGTGAGCGCGAAGGTGCGACCAGAAGACACGCGCTGGTACGCGCGGGTCCTCCGCGAGGGGCCAGTGCAGAGCGGCGACACTGTTGAACTTCTCGATCCTGCTGCTACGATCGCGGCGCGATGAATACTGAAGTCCTCATCCTGAACCAAGACTACGAACCGCTGAATGTTGCCTCGCTCCCCCGCGCCTTCCGCCTCGTCATTGGGGGCAAGGCGGAGATCCTTGCTGAAGGCGCATAGAGCCGCGGCGTGTCGCGAAGCTGGACCGCACCATCCGTGGTGCGCCTCCGCCACCGCGTGCGTCGTCCGCGACCGCGCGCGAAGCTCAGCCGCAAAGAGATCTTCGCGCGCGACAAGCACATGTGCCAATACTGTGGCCGCGCAGGCGTCTCACTCACGATCGACCATGTGATCCCGAAGAGTCGTGGTGGTGACTCATGGTCATGGGAGAACCTTGTCACCGCCTGCATGACCTGCAATCACCGCAAGGGTGATCGACTCCCTGAATCGGCAGGCCTGCAGTTGCGCCGTCGCCCGTATGAACCACGATGCGATGTCTACGCAATCTTCCTGCCCTACCTCCGCAACGCGGCCTACGCGGCCTGGCGCGACTTCCTCTTTATTGGAGAGGGCGCAGCAGCGAGCGGCGCGTGAACCCGGCGGCGATTCGCGCCGCAATGCCTGTCGATGTTGCACGCGTGATGCGCGCGCTCCGTACCGCTGGATTCGGTGCTTATGTCGTTGGTGGCGCCGTGCGCGATGTGCTTGTCGGCCGCACACCAGCCGATTGGGACCTGGCGACCGAGGCGACGCCCGATCAGATGCGCATCATCTTTCCGAATGCCGAATACGAAAACCGCTTCGGTACCGTTGGCGTGCCAACCGAGGCGGGAATCGTCCGCGAAGTGACAACCTTCCGCGCCGATGGCGCAAGCAGCGACGCGCGCCGCCCCGACTCGATCGTCTTCTTGCGGCGCATCGAGGGCGATCTCGCGCGTCGTGATTTCACCATCAATGCGATGGCGTTCGGACTCGCTCCAGAGTCGAGCCGCCGTCTCGACCCCGTGACCGATAGCGCACTGATCGACCCGTATGGTGGAGCTGATGACCTGGCTGCAGGGATCCTGCGAGCCGTTGGCGATCCGGCCGAACGGTTCCGCGAAGATGCACTACGCATGCTCCGAGCGATTCGCTTTGCCGCGCGCTTCGCACTCACCATCGAGCCTGCGACTGCAGCAGCAATCCAGCATGATGCAGGCCTGGCTGCACGCCTCTCGGGTGAACGGATCGGCGCGGAGATGGACGGCGTGCTCGCAGCAGCTCGTCCAGCCCTTGCCCTGCAGAGTGCCTACGACCTCGGGCTTATCGCTGCAATCGCGCCCGCCCTTGCTGCCGACTGGACGGTTGAGATTCCGAAGCGCGTTGAGTCGATTGGCGACGCCGCCGGCACTCCAGAATACGACCCGCTCGGTCGCCTCGCAGAACTGTTCGCGCAGATCGTAGACGACGAGGATGTTGCCGCAACGCTCGAATCGTGGCGACGACCACGAGCGACCATCCATGAGATTCGCACCATTCGCACCATCGACCGCATGAGCAACGAGGCGGAGCTCGCAGGCGGTGGGCGCGCGCGCGCAATCGATCTGCGCATTGCCGCCGCTATCGCGAACGGCGACGCACGTGATGCGGCCCGCCAGCTGCGTCGGCGCATTGCAACAGGGCGGGCCTCAGCTTGTGCAACCTCAATGCTCGCAGCGTGTGAGGCAGCCGATGCCGACGCACTCCCTGCGACCGCCCACGACCTCGCCATCGACGGCGACCTGCTCGTCGCACACTGCGGCGAGGCACCGGGTGCATGGGTCGGCAAGCTCTTGGATCAGCTCGTTGTTGATGCCGCTCACGGCCGCGTCCCGAACACGGCGGACGCGCTCCTCTCCCGTGCTGCCGAGGTGCGTCGCAGTTCGCTGCCCTAGGATTGCCGCATGGCGAGTGAACCACTGACAATTCTCATCACGGGCGGTGCAGGTTATGTTGGCGCCGCGTCGGCCGATGCGCTCATCGAGGCTGGGCATCGCGTCGTAATCCTCGACGACCTCTCCACGGGGGACAGCTACCTGATCCCGAACGCGGCCTCGTCGGTCACAGGCTCATACGTCGACCGCGACCGCGTCGGCGACCTTATCCGCGATGCGCGGATCGATGCCGTGCTCCATTGCGCTGCGCGCAGCATTGTCTCCGACTCCATGGAGAAGCCGGAGCGCTACTACCGCGATAATCTGATCGGCAGCCTCAACCTGCTCGACGCCGTACAGAATGCAGGGATCCGCCATTTTGTCTTCTCGTCGAGCGCTGCCGTCTATGGTGGTGCGCAGTCGGCGCTGATCGCAGAAGATTCGATGACCGCCCCAATCAATCCGTACGGCGCAACAAAGCTCGCATTCGAGCACGCACTGCGCAGTTACGCGCAGGCGTTTGACATACACGTACTCGCGCTTCGCTACTTCAACGTTGCTGGGGCAACCGAGCGCGTGAGTGAACGACACACGCCCGAGACGCACCTCTTGCCGCGAATTGTATCGGCCGCCCAG